>NZ_DEVJ01000071.1:0-3563 GCF_002362875.1 Empedobacter sp. UBA3239
TCAAAATGCACAACGGGTTTGTTAATACTAAATATTTTATTAAAATGCTTGACAAATTTTTTAAAGTTAATTTACCGTATGGTTTAACTAAAAATGACAAAAATGAATGGGCTGTATTTAATAGAGAATATCAACCCTTAGGTTTTACTATACGAGAGCACGAAAGTGTAACACAAGGTTTATTTAATCATTTACCTATCCGAGCAAAGTACAATGGATTATCCGAAAAACTTTTATTAGAAATTGCATTTGATGCAGAGAGAGGTATACTACGAAATGAACAAGGTGAAATCTATCAAGTTTACTTGTATAACGATAGGACTAATCCTGTAAACCATGATGAGGATAAATTATGGGATGATTATTTTAAACGATTGAAGAAGTTATCTAAACTTTCTTTGAAAGAGTATTAATAAAAAACCTCAACTGATTAATTTAGTTGAGGTTTCTGTTTAAAATTTTATTTTATTAAAATCTAAATATTGAATAGGTAAATCACCCATAAATAATAATTTGTATGAATCTTCAAAAGTTGAATTATTATCTATAAGTTTTAATCTATTTAAATCTGGATTCTCGGTTTCATTTAAATATTTGATTATAATATCATATTTAAATGCCTTTAATTTCACTTCAAAAAGATTGTAATCTAAGGATAGATCGAATATGGATTGATTTTTAAATTTGGAATAAATTTTATCAAATAAGTTTAAAAATATTTTAACGGTATCAACTAAATCTCCTACAAATACATTATCAACTTTTCTTTTTCTATCAATATGAGAATAATGTTTATCTCTATAAGTTTTAAATTTAAATAGTTTATCATGACAAATTTTAGAGTATTCTTTTTCAAAATCGATAAAATTTATTTTATCAATATTTAATCTCTTTTCACAACCATAAATTCTTTTCCCTAGTTTTAAAATATCATAGTCTGCTATATTAGAAATTTTACTATTTTTTACTTCTAATTGTTTAATATCGATAACACTCAAAATATTAATACACAGATATTCAACTATGACACTATCATAAAAACTGAACTCTTTAAAAGAAGAAATATTCATAGGTAAATTATTTTTAATAAAATATCTATTTCTTTGATTTTCTTCTAGATTATTAATAATAATCATAAAAGATTGAGATAAATTCTCTAATGTATTAATTGCATCAACAACATACGATTGTAAATCTTTAGTATTCATTGGTGTTAAGTTTTATTTAAAGATATTCATTAAAATTAACTTCTCTTATCTTTCCTTTCTGCAGGAATAGAAAGCACATTCATCATCTGACGAAGGCGAGAGCGTACACGTTCGGTGTAATACTTTTCGATTTCGGAAGCAGATAGATTAGTTGTGATGTGGGTTTTGATGTTGAGGTTCATGAATAGGTCGTAGCGAGAAAGAATAATCTCGGCCATGACGTTGCATTCGTTGCCGAAGTATTTGATGTTGTTTTCTGTACCTAAATCATCGAAGCAAATGTTTTTCATTGGGAAATCCAACGGGATTCCTCTGCTGTATTTGTCGATGGCGTTGTAGCCTTCTTTGATGAATTCGAATGATACGTCTCTACATGTAGTGTAAAAGAATTTTTGTTCTTTGACCATAATGCGTTGCATTAAACGGAACCAAGTTGTTTTTCCGATTCCGATTGGTCCAGTTAGTAAAATTCCTTTGTCTAGGTCTATTGCTAACTCCTTGCATTTTTCTTCGTCGTTTAGGAAATAAGCAGCTAAACGGACAATATATGGGAAATCCTCTTTTTGAAAAGTGTAATTTGGGTGAATATGTTTACGTCCCTGTTGTTCCAGGTGAAATAAAAGTTTTTGATAATTGATCATAGCATTACAATTTGGTTATAAAGGTTCGTCGTATCGTTTGTTGATGGATGTGTCTAATGGTTTTTGAGTTGTAAATTTTGAATGTGTAGTGTATTGGGAAGCATTAATCATCCAATTATTCGCAGCTGCTTTCAACATTTTTAATTTTTGTTCGTATTCCGTAAAGGAGCAGTTGAAATAGTAGTTGAATCCTTTTTGAATTTCATAGTAAGTAAATTCCGTATCTGCTGTAAAAGCATAAAGTGTTTGGTTTTTTTGCAGGCATTCTTTGTAAATTAATTTGAGTTTTTGAATGGGAATATGATAAAACTTTTTCCAATGGCCTTTTAATTCTTGGCTTTTGACTTGGATCGAAACACAGTAATAAGTAAATTCATTTTGTTTGTGTCGGTGGATAAAACCTGCAAGATGATGGTAACCGTCTGATAAACCTGAAATATCAATAAGAAAAGGAAAATATTGATTTTGATTATAAGTGATTTGTGTATTGATTTTTAATAGTTCGCAAATTGCTTTTATGTCAACATTAAAATCTATGGATAGGGTTGGGGGACATGGACATTCGCAGACATCATTGAAGTAAAAGATTAATTGCGGAATAAACAACAGTTGTGATTGATAATCTTGAATCGCAAACAAATTGATTTTTTGAATAAAGCCAAATGCATATTCTATCATTTGCATATACTGTTTGTTTAGGATATCTTGTTTTGCCTCGACTTGTGGTTCAATTTTTTTGATTACATCCCCATATCGATGAATAAAAAAGTTCAGGTACTTGATATATTCTTCATATACTTCAATTTTCATAGGCTTAAAAATTAAAATTGAAAATGCTTGTAGTAAAGATGTAATTCTCTAATATACAATAAATTATAAAATAAACAAAAATCCCCTCCAAAAAGCAGAGGGGAAGTAATTAAAGTACAGTGATTTGACCTAAATAAACAGACGGTGCAGCGTCTTGTTTTATGACGGATAAAAAACTCATCCATACATGTATATCTGTTCCTTGATATTTTGGTAAAAATTGTAGTACATAGGATTCTTCGGAGCGTTTTACGGTTGTTTGTACAACCGTTGATTGTGCTTTTGTATTACCATCTTCTGCATACAATATAACTAAGGTGTCATTTTGATCTACAAGTTCTGTTGCATTATTGGTCCATGTAATCGTTGCCGATAGTGGATCGTCTGCTGTAATATTTACAGGTTGTGGTTCAAGTAAATTACCTTTTGTGAAGTGAATGTTGTTGTACTGAATAGAAAAAGTTAACGTATCCATATCACATGAAATGGCTTGTAATAAATTTGCCATCGCTTGATTGTAAGGTGATTTTAGTCCAGACCTTTTTCCGTAATAGGTTTTAGCCAATGCTTTATACCCTTGTATAAATTGTACAGCAAAATTGAATCTGTCTTTTATAACTTGTTGTTTTGGCGTTGGTATACGATTTGATTTTCGTGGTCGCATACGAGATATTTCATGCCCTTCGATATTCGAAACAACAATTCGTCCAGTACGACCTCGCGTACCAGACAATAGAGAATCTGTAATTTTTCCCATTTTTAATAGATTTTAAATTAAACTTTATTTGACTTGGTTCAGCAACAATTCGAATGTAGACTGAATAGCTTTAAGTAATTGAAACCTGACGAGCTGTGAACAAAATTGGTGGATGATGAAGGGGAATGATTGATTTTAGATGTGAGA
>NZ_DEVJ01000071.1:3742-14927 GCF_002362875.1 Empedobacter sp. UBA3239
GTATTATGTATTATGTAAAATGTAGATGTTAGATATGAGATATGAGATATGAGATTTGAGAAGTGAGATTTTAGAGTTGTAAATGTATTAAGTACAAAGTAGATGTTAGATATTAGTATTGAGAGGGTTGTTGTACAATGTATTATGTAAAAAGTAATAAGTATTTGAGATGTAATCTGTCAAACTTAATTCATTTCAGTTTCTCACCCAATGGATTGAAGCTCGTTTGCAAATCGTCTGTCGATTCTAAAATTCGTTGTTAAAAGAGAATTTGAATATTGAAAAAAGAGTTAAAAAACCGACGATTTAGAATCGAAATGCAATTTAAGTTTAAATTATTGGAATAGAAAAAGTTGGAGTATCTGAGTGGAGCGAGTTGCCAACTTTATGGAAATAATTTATTTAAAATACCTGAGCCATACCATGGCTCCTCCTCTTAATCTCAAATGTTGTTAAAATTGAATTTGAGTATTGAAAAAGGATAAAAATCCGTAAAACGTTAAGCGTAGAGCGCAAAGCTTAATAAAACCTATGTTTCTATTGTGGTTAGAGAAATTAAGTGTTAAAAAGTGTTAAAATCCTGTATCGGTGTATATCCAAAATGACACTTTTCTGTATCGGTTGTGTATCCGCGCTGTATCCATTCTGTATCCATTGTGTATCCGTTCCGTATGGTTTGTTCGGTGTTCGTATATCGATGTTAAGTTGTAAAATGTATTATGTATTATGTATTTTGGTTTAAGAAATAGGATCTGAACATAATTTAGGATAATAAGAAAATAATTAATAGTTCTTTATTACGTTCTTTTTATTGATGACTTATTATTGTATTCATTTGAATTCATGTGCCCATCAGGGAAGTTTTAACACAAAAGGAACCAAAAGTTATTCATATGATTTATTATTATTTTTAAGGTATTCATGAATGCAAAGCATTACAAGACTGCGATTTTCAACGTTCAATCTTCATTTTACTCCTTAAAAATATAAATGACTCGCTATCGCTCACAAATCTTTTATACGCTCGTTTAAATGGGTTGAAGCTAGTCTGAAAATTGTATGTGTTTCTTGAAATTTGTTGATATAAGTGAATTCGTGTATTAATAACAAAAAACGTACAAGGTTAACCATAAACCGTAAAAAAACCAAAACCTAACAGATTACTCTATTTGGGTTTATCAGCGGAGATAGAGTGATTATTTCATATTCCCTAGAAAAGAAAGTAATTCTAAGAAAACTCTAGATACTTCGCATCTATTATTTTTTGTTTTTCCTTTCAGTTTTATGAAAATGAAATTTTCAACAACTTCAGAAAAACAAAAAACCCAACAGATTACTCTATTGGGTTTTCTTAGCGGAGAGTGAGGGATTCGAACCCCCGGAGGTGTGACCCTCAACAGTTTTCAAGACTGCCGCATTCGACCACTCTGCCAACTCTCCAATAACGCAGTCTATTGCGGTATTGCGAGTGCAAATATAGAACGCTTTTTTGAATTACAAAATTAAAATTTTCAACCTCAATTTAACGAAAACGTTTTCGTAGACTTATTTCGCATCTCCTTAAATATTTAAATATATTAAAATCAGTTATTTATAAATCAATGAAATATTCATTATTTTTTGAATAAAAAACATTTTATTTCTTTTATTTCTTTTTTTTGCAGAAATAGGTACATTTACATGACAATAATTAGTTTTTGTAAAAAAAATATACGAAATCGTTATAATTAATTACTTTTGCCAAGAATTAAGTAAATAAACACAAAATAAACATTTTCTAAAATGAACCACTCTTCTTATGATCAGCAACTCGCATCTTTCAATGAAATGAGCAAAAAGGTTGTAGAATTCATTAAAATTGTTTCAGATTTATGGTATGATCAATCTGTTGAATTGGTAATTTTCCGTAATCAATTAGTTGATAAAAACGTTAGTGACATCGTAAATCTACATCAGTATGCTGAGGAATTTGTAGAAAAAAAGATTGCTATCGACGATACGTTAGCGATTGCTAAAGCTATTTCTGAAGCTAAATTACCAGCTTCTAGACTTGATGTTGGAAAATTAGCTAAAGAATATATTTCTGGAGATTACGCTTCGGCAGAAGCTTTTGTTGAAGAGAAATTAGGTGCAAGCAAAAATGTAAAAAGTGTTGAACCAAAAGACGTTGTTTTATACGGTTTTGGTCGTATCGGACGTTTATTAGCGCGTGAGTTGGCTTCTCAAATGGGAAAAGGTCAACAATTAAGATTACGCGCTGTTGTAACACGTGATAAAAACGATCCTGTTTTATTGGAAAAAAGAGCTTCTTTGTTACGTCATGATTCTGTTCATGGTGATTTTGACGGAAACGTTGTAGCTGATCACGAAAATAATGCGTTAATCATCAACGGAGTTTCTGTTTACATGATTTCTGCAGCTCAACCAGAAGATATTGATTATACTGCTTATGGTATTAATAATGCTTTAATTATTGATAACACAGGTGTTTTTAAAGATGAAGAAGCGTTATCTCGTCATTTAAAATCTGTTGGTGCTGATAAAGTTTTATTAACAGCGCCAGGAAAAGGTGTTCCGAATATTGTTTATGGTGTTAATCATGAAGAATATAGCCCAGAAAATGTAAATATTTTCTCAGCGGCATCTTGTACAACAAATGCAATTACACCTATTTTGAAAGTTGTTGAAGATAATTTAGGTGTTGTAAAAGGACATTTAGAAACAATACATGCGTATACAAACGATCAAAATTTAGTTGATAATATGCACAAAAAATATCGTCGTGGACGTGCTGCTGCTTTGAATATGGTAATTACTGAAACTGGTGCTGGTAGCGCAGTTGCAAAAGCTTTACCAAGTTTAGCAGGTAAATTAACTTCGAATGCAATTCGTGTTCCAGTTCCAAATGGATCTTTGGTTGTCTTGAACTTGGAAGTTGATAAAAATACTTCTGTAGAGGACGTAAATAACATTATGAAAAATGCAGCTTTAAACGGAGAATTAGTAGAGCAAATTAAATATTCGTTGAACAATGAATTGGTTTCTTCGGATATTGTTGGAACTACTGCTCCATCTATTTTTGATAGTAATGCAACAATAGTTTCTGCAGATGGTAAAAATATTGTGATGTACGTTTGGTACGATAACGAATATGGATATAGCCACCAAGTAATGCGTTTAGCGAAGCACATTGCGGGTGTTAGAAGATATACATACTATTAATAGTATTTTTTCCCTTTATTTAAAATTAATCCACTTTCCTTATAGGTTAGTGGATTTTTTTTGTAACCTATTCGTTTAAAAACAGCTAAATAAATTATTTATACTATTTTTGTTAATATTATATTAATGTTAGTTACGAAAATTAACATTATTTTTGAACAACTAAAAAAAAACATTTTATTTATGAAGAAACTTTACTTTTTTAAATCATCTCTGCTAACCTGTTTGTTGACAGGATTTGCTTTTGGGCAAGGTTCTGAAAACTTTGAAAATATTCCTACTAATACACCAAGTAGTTATGGTAACAGAGAATGGATAGGAAATGATAATGTAACTTGGACAGCAACTAGTGCACGTACAGATCAAACTATTAATGGAAAAGCTATTACTACAAATAACAACGGAAGTGTTAAATCTCCATCATACACAGGAGGTGTAGGAACATTGAAATTTAATTATTCTAGAGCCTTTACAGGAACTAAAAACAGAACTATTGATGTTTATGTTAATAATGAAAAAATAGGTAATACAATTATTGTTGATCCTAATTCTGATAATATCGCAGAATATAATAATGAAATCAATATTGAAGGTGATGTTTTTATAGAATTAAGAACTAGTGGTAACCAAATTAAAATAGATGATATTTCTTGGACAGGGTATACGAAAGTAGTCACAGAAGCTCCTACAGTTTCTCCTAAAACCATCACAGGTACGTATGGAGTGTTATTAACTGATGGACAAATCACGGCTACGAATAACCCTACATCTTGGGCACAAACAGGGGCATTACCATCAGGAATAGAATTTAATACAAATGAAGGTTTGTTCTTTGGTACACCAACACAAGCAGGTACTTTTACTACACAAGTTACAGCTACAAATGAAATAGATACATCTACAGCAGCTGCAGTAACATTTGAAATAGCTAAAGCAAATCAAACCGTAAATTATACATTTGAAAATATAACTCAAGACCAAGGAACTACCTTTGCTGGGTTACCAACCCAAACAGATCAAGGGCAAAATATAGTTTATACATCTGCAGATAATTCTATTGTTTCTGCAAATGGAAATACATTATCTTTTGATGGTATTGGTTCTACAACAATTACAGCTACATCAATTGGAGGAAATAATTTTAATGATTACACAACTACTTTTAGTGTGAAATCAAATGATCCTAATGCTACTTATTGTTTTGAAGAAACTTTTGATGAATTAAAAGGTGTTAATAATAATACTGGAGGAAGTATGCCTGTCTGGGAAGGTAATGATAACTTCCCTACTGTAAATGATGCTTTTCAAGCAGGAGCAGCCGTTAAATTAGGAACTAGTAGTAAGACGGGAGCTATCACTTCTAAAACACTTGATGAAATATCAGGTAATGTTACTGTAAGTTTTGATATAAAAGGATGGACTTCGGTAGAAGGTAGTATGAATATTACATTAGGTTCAGAAACTAAAAATGTTGTTTATACAGCGAAAATGGCAGATAATTTCGAAACACAAACTGTAAGTTTTGAAAACGTAGCTGCTGGTTCTACTTTAAAATTAGAAACATCGGCAAAAAGAGCATTTATTGACAATGTTAAAATTCAATGTTCAACAGCTGAAAACTCTACAACTTGGGACGGAACTGCATGGTCTAATGGAACACCGGATCTTACAAAAGAAGTTATTTTACATGCAACTCCAACAGAAAGTTTTTCTGCGAAGAAATTAACAGTTGAGAGAGATATGATTATTCCTGCAGGAATTACAATTACTGTAGAGAATGAAGTTGTTAATCAAAATGATGTAACATTTAGATTCAGACACGGTGCTTATTTGATTCAAAAGAATAATAGCAATAGCGCAGTAAATGTTGGTCCTGCAATATTTGATAGATCATCAACACCTATTTACCGTTTAGAAAATTTAATGTGGTCTTCACCTGTTATTAATCAAAATATTTTTGAGATTTCTCCAAAAACTTTAACTAATCGTTTTACAAGATTCAACGAATCTACAAATGACTGGGATGCGAATGTAACCTCTACAGATACTTTCCAAGCAGGTGAGTTAATCGCATTTAGAGCGCCAAATGATTACAACAATTACGGAGAAGGTGATGCTCAGGTATTTGAAAGTTCATTCAGTGGTCAATTATTTAATGGAGAAGTAACGATTCCTGTAACTAAAACATCTAAAGGAAATAATGCAGTAGGAAATCCTTACGCGTCACCACTTAGTTTAGATGCTTTAATTGCTGCTAATACATCAGTAGGAGTAAACTCTGTTTATGTTTGGACGCATTCTAAACCAATTGTAAATGGAGCATATCAAGGTTCTAACTGGGCTATTTACAATGGAATAGGATGGAATGATCCAGCTATGACTTCACCTAATATTGACATTGCACAAGGATTTATAGTAAAAGTAGCAAACGCTGGTAATTTAGTGCTTAATAATGCGATGCGTACCTCAGCTAATGGTCCAGTTTATTACAAAGAACAAAAAGATAGATATTGGTTAAGTTTATCAGCAGATCAAACTAAATTGAATACTTCTTTAATTGGTTATGGAATGGGATCTACAAATAAATTTGATCAAAATTTTGATGCTCAACCATTTGACAATAATAATGAAGGATTATATTCTGTTTTAAACAATGATTTATTTGTAATTCAAGGACGTGGAGATTTCAATAACGAAGATTCTTTTGATTTAACTTTCAATGTTAAAAAAGCAGGAACTTATCAAATTAATTTAGAAAAGTTTGAAGGTGTTTTCGAAAATCAAAATATCTTTTTGGTAGACAAAAAATTAGATAAAGCATTTAATTTAAACGAATTAAAATCTTATTCTTTTGATACAGAAGTAGGAGAAATTAATGATCGTTTCTCTATAAATTATCAAAATAAAACATTATCTACGAATGATTTGTCTAAAAAAGGATTGGTAGTTTATGCTCAAAATAAACAAATTACAATTTCATCTAAAGAATCAATAAAATCAATAAAATTAGTTGATATTTCAGGAAGACAATTACAAAATATTCAAAACATAAATACAAAAAATTATGTAATCAATTTGAATGTAAATCCTCAAGTTGTTGTAGTTGTTGTAGAGAATACAAATGGTACAACTGAATCTAGAAAAGTAATTTTAAAATAATTAACGTATGAAAAATATAAAAAAAATAACCTTATTATTTTGTTTGATGTCTACTGTGACTTTTGCAAATACTGAAGAAGGTGGAATTCGTTTTTTTGAAAGTAATAACACTACTCAAAAAGCTGATGATACTGATGATACAGATGATCCAACTGATCCTGATCCAGATCAAGATCCAACACCAATCGATGATTATTTACCATTATTGGTAATAGGGGCAGGATTGGTTGCTTTACGTTTCAGAAAGCAGTTATTAAAAAACTAATTTCTATAAAAAGAAAGCTTCTCAATTTTGAGAAGCTTTTATTGTTTTTATTCCAAACTGTTAATGATAGCTTTATGCAAAATTTCGCCCATAGTCTTACAATCTTCATAGGATTGGTCTTTGTAAAACTTTGCGAAACCTTTTCGTAATTGTGCAACATTTTCTGGTTTAGAAATCGTGTCTTTTTTTATGATTTTCATTAAATCACGAAAACGCTTCGAACTATTCGAAATTCTTTTCGAAATCAAGGATTTTACTTCTTTTCTATATTGATCGACAGAATTTGGTTTCAAGCGATCATTGACTAAATCAACCATTACTCGATTCTCTTTAAAATATTGTGGTCGATAAATTTTTAAATTTCCTTCATAACATTGTTGATCGAAATCTATTGGTCGAATTCTATAGATAACTTGATCAAAATCGTGAATTGGAATCACCACATAATTATACGAACGCATATCACCCAAAAGACCTATAAAACAACGTTCATTGAACTTTACAAACTCTTTTGCAATCTGATTTTTTTCTAAATCATTACATTTATCCAAATAATTTTTGATAAAAACATCTCCTGGAATTCCCAAAATATGCTCCTCAATCAATGTATTTTTGTAAACCAAAAAATTGATTCGGTGAGGAGATAAAATATCTTCTAATTCTAAACCATAAATACGCGAAGCATCTGCTTTTTTGATGTAAAAATTGGTGTAATTATCATTCAAAATATTACGAACCCGAATACGAAAAGGTTTCGAATTTCCGAACGTACAATAATCGATAGAATCAACAACAAGATAAGGCAAAGACTCCTCATCTCCGTCTGAATGTAAGTAAGTATAAATTCTGTTTAGACTATCTTGAATTTCCTGATGTTCCGAGTCGGTATAATAAACACCTAACCAATGCGTATCATTTCCTTCCTTATCTTCCAATGCTACACAACCCGAAAAACGCATCAAATCATCATATTCTACACTCGCTTTTGTTTTGCGATGATATTTCTCTAAATAATGATTTAATTCGTCACTCACAGGATAAATAGGCTTTCTAAACTCTATTTTTACATCTTTCATTTCATGCTTATTACTCTATACGAAGATAGGTCTAAATTTATTTTTTAAAATTGTTTATTGGATTAATATTTGCTAAATTCAAGCATAATATAAATTTAATTAAAATGAATATTCAGGTCAGAAATTTGACTCTTGAAGATTATAGTGATTTGACTGAATCTACAAAAGAAGCCTATCACAATCAGCTTGGAACTTGGACTGTCGACGAAATTAAAGAATTATTAGCTATTTTTCCACAAGGTCAACTTTGTGTTGAAGTGGATGGAAAAGTTGTTGCTTCGGCATTGAGTATTGTGGTTAATTCGAAAAAAACGAATATCGAATCGAATTATGATACGATAACATCTAATGGTAAATTTTTAAAACATGATCCAGAAGGTGATGTAATGTATGGAATTGAAGTTTTTGTTCATCCAAATTATCGTCAATTGCGCTTGGGAAGACGTTTATATGATGAACGTAAAGCGCTTTGTGAAGAAATGAATCTAAAATCAATTGTAGCTGGTGGACGAATTCCAAATTATCATAAATATTCGCAAGAATTATCTCCTAGACAATATATAGAAAAAGTAAAAAGTAAAGAAATTTATGATTCAACTTTAGCTTTTCAGATTTCGAATGATTTTAATGTAAAAAAAATCTTGAAAAATTATCTGAAAGATGATAAAGAATCTTTAGAATACGCCACTTTATTAGAATGGAATAATATCTATTACGAACCTGAATTGAAATCTAATTCACCAACAAAACGTACTATTCGTCTTGGTTTGGTGCAATGGCAAATGCGTTTATTTAATGGTTTACAAGATTTTTATGATCAAATTGAGTTTTTCGTAAGTGCGGTAAGCGATTATGGCTCTGATTTTATCATGTTTCCAGAATTTTTCAATTCGCCGTTGATGAGTCCATATAATCATTTGAAAGAGATTGAAGCGATGCATCAATTAGCAACGATGACGGATGATATTGTGAAGAAAATTCAAGAATTTGCAATTACATATAATGTCAATATTATATCAGGATCTATGCCGCATTTAAAGGAAGGAAAACTATATAATACGTCATTTTTATGTCATCGTTCGGGGAAATTAGATTCGTATAGTAAAATACACATTACGCCAAATGAGTTCAAATATTACGCATTGAATGGTGGTGACGAAATCAAAGTTTTTGATACCGATTGTGGTAAAGTAGGTTTACTAATTTGTTATGATGTCGAATTCCCTGAATTGAGCCGTATTTTAGCCGATCAAGGAATGGAAATTTTATTTGTTCCGTTTATGACTGATACACAAAATGGTTATACGCGAGTACGTAGTTGTGCGCAAGCTCGTGCGATAGAAAATGAGTGTTATGTGGCCATTGCGGGTTCAGTAGGGAATTTACCGCGTGTGAATAATATGGATATTCAATATTCGCAATCGGCAGTTTTCACACCTTCGGATTTCTCTTTTCCAAACAATGGAGTCAAAGCAGAAGCAACTCCGAATACAGAAATGGTACTGATTTCGGATGTTGATCTTTATCTTCTAAAGGAGTTGCATGAGTATGGAACTGTAAAAACGATGAAAGACAGACGCAAGGATTTGTATGAAGTAAAACTAATAAAATCATAAAACAAAACCTCCAATTTGGAGGTTTTGTTTTAGTTCTTATTCCCATTGGTTAGACTCGAATAAGAACATGCAATCTACCTTTTTTTAAAACATAGACCTTAGGTTCGGTTAAGTATCTGTACTAAAATTAGAAATATTTTTTATCTGGGACAAATATTTTTCAGAAAACTTAGAATTTTAACATATTTCAGTTTTGTTTTATAACTCTAATTCGAAGATTTGAATAAACTTTTCATTGAAATTATTTGAAACAAATTGATTAAAATAGATTTTTTTCCCATTATTAGAAAAATGCGGAATTCCTGTTAATTCATTATTGATTTTATGAACTTGATAGATTTGTTTAGATTTTTTTTTGATTAAATCATTTAGATATATTTTATCGTTAACAAAATAAATAGCATATTTTCCGTTTGATGAAAGATTGAATGGAGAGGTAATCGAATTTTCTAAAAAAGAATATTGAATAATTTCATTCGAAACTAAATTTACACCAAATAATTGCGTTTTATCAAATTCATCTTCCATCAAAAAATAGATAATTTTCCCGCCAGGAGAAGAACGTAACCAATGTCTAAAATTACTAATTCCATGTTGAGTAAAAGTGATTCGTTTCTGCGAAATACAACTTGGTACATCTGGCAAAGTAGTTAAAGTTCCTTTTAAATTATCGTTTTCATCAAACCTTATTTCATTTGGAATTTCAGCAATAAAAATTTCCGTTTTCAAATTCCCTTTTTCATCACGCACATGTCCCTGAAATGCGATATTGTTTGTTGAGTTAATCCAACATTCATCAAAAGCTTTTTCGACTTCATCACTTCCATTTTTAGGATTTGTCACTATTTTCGAAACGATAATCGAGAACATTTCACCAGAATTATTTTCTAATGTTTCATCCAACTCAACCTCAACTTTTTTTGGAAACATCACTCCAACCACTCGCTGATCTTTTATGGTAGAATTTTGTTTAGATTCTTGTTCCAAGACATAATCGTTGTAGGTAAAACTAATCCAATTCTTCTCTTTTTGCCACGAATGCGAATGTGTTCCTCCACGCAAAGCACCATTTGTAAAGGGAAAATTTATATTTCGGGCATCCATAAAAATAGGGTAATTTGGAAATTCTAAATCAATTGCGACACCTGTCCTTCTTGTTGCCGAATACGGGTTTGCTTGATTCGCATTTCGAATACCATGAATAAAAATAACTTTATTCTCAATTTGTGAAAAAGAGGCTGCACCTACTCCAGGACCAAATTCTGTTTGATTATTTGTTGTATAAATAATTTTGGATTCGTAAGTTCTCGTGTGAAGTAAACAGATAGAAGAAGTCTCTCCTATTTTTGTATCATCATTACGTGTATCAAAAACAAGATAATTGCCATCAACTGATTGAATTTGATTATGATGAAGCGTATGTCCAAAATCATCATAAGTTAACTGCTTTACCATATCGTATTGTTTAATAATATTTTATTTACTTAATAAACATTTAACAATCAACTAAAAACGTAATTATTTGATTACTAGAAATATTTTATCATTCTTTATAAAATTTTTTACAAAACTGTATTTTATTTTTTTTTCTAGATTAATTATAATTAAAATATAATTTTTTCAATGTTTTTATTTTCCTTAGTATAAGTTTTGTTAAACCTTAAACAACAAAGGTAATATTTAATGAAGATTTTGGAAAATCTACAACCAGAATTGATTCGCAATATGTTCCACAATCTGGAAATGATAACAACAATTAAATAGTTTTACCGGTAGTGTTTAAGATGTGTTGGTAACTCGTAAAAACACAAAAATAATATTTTAACTATTGTGGGTACGTCATATCC
>NZ_DEVJ01000052.1:0-35850 GCF_002362875.1 Empedobacter sp. UBA3239
CCGCGTTAGGGATAGTAGTGTAAATCCTTTTGTAGGAGTTGGATTTTCTGTAATCACTTCTAATCTTCTTCTACAAAAGATTGCAACGAATAGCCCGACCGAGAGATTTACATTAGTTGTGTTTGTATTCTTTTGATTATTCTATGAATAATATAAATGGAAGGCAAGGAGCGAGGAACGACCAAATTTATTATTTTTACTCAAAACCTATACATTATGGAGGAAAATCATTATGATAATCAATTGTTACCAAAGGAAAGTTGGTTTAAACGTAATTGGAAATGGATAGTGCCTATTGACTGTTTGTCGTTTGTGATTTTATTTTTTGGATTGTTAATTGGAGGCGCTTTTTGAGGTTTTAGCAAGTTAACTTCAGATAGTGATGTAACGAAACATGCAATCAATATTATTAATCAAAATCCTGAAGTTCAACAAAAATTGGGGACTGATATAAAAACGGATGGAATGTTTAGTGGAAATATTTTTGTTCCGATAAAAGGTACAAAAGGTTCTGGTACTGCAATTATTGTAGGACAGAAAGAATTTGATAAATGGAATTATGAAAAGATCGCTGTTCAGGTTGATGATACTGGAGAGGTGATCGAAATAAATAGAGTAAAAGAATAAGCTAACGAATTAGGTAGCTTTTTTTTTGTTTTACATTATTGATAAAGATTTAATTGTTTATTCAAAATAATAATTTTACTTTTGATTAACATTTGGTGCGAACTTAACCGTTCGGTAACAGGGAATCAGGTGAAAATCCTGAACAGACCCGCTGCTGTAAGCTCCATATTTTTTTTAGATATATATATCCACTTTTCGTAGAATGGGAAGGATTTCTAAAAAAGGAGTAAGTCAGAAGACCTACCAAAATGATAAATGTTGAATGCTTTCGGGGACTAAAGCGTGAAGTTCAAATTTTGAATAGGTTCGTCCTTTCAATACTTCTTCATACACTCTCGTTAGCAACAATTGATTATTGCTAAATGAGAAATCTAAAAACTATAATTAGTTGTTGCAGCTTGATTTTGCTTTCATGTCGCATTGCCTCTGCGCAAATTATTCATGATAGTATTTTAGAGCTTCAGCAAGTTAATATTTTAAAAAATAATGTAAAAGCCGTTGTTCCTGTTCAGGAATTGAAAGGAGCGGAACTAGAGGCTTTAAATAGCCATTCTGTGGCAGATGCTGTTCGTTTTTTTGCAGGAGTGCAAATTAAAGATTACGGTGGAGTTGGAGGTCTAAAAACTATTGATGTTCGTGGGATGGGATCTCAACATGTTGCAGTTTTTTATGATGGAATTCAACTTGGAAATGCGCAGAATGGAATTGTCGATTTAGGGAAATTTTCTTTAGATGACATGGAAGTGATTTCTTTATATAATGGTCAAAAAAGTAATATTTTTCAATCAGCGAAAGATTATGCTTCAGCTTCTGCTATTTATCTTCAAACCAAAAAACCTGTTTTCATTGGTGATAAAAAAACGAATGCTACACTTCGTTATAAGATAGGTTCGATTCAATTAATCAATCCTTCTATTCGTATTGAACAAAAAATTACCGATAGGTTATCAGCTGTTATGAGTGCTGAATATGTTAAAACGAATGGTGTATATAAATTCCGTTATCAACGCAAAAATTTGGATGGAACAACTGCATACGATACAGTTTTGAAACGTAGAGATGGACAAGTTGATGCAAAACGTTTGGAATTAGGATTTATCGGAAAAGGAAATCAATCGAATTGGAATGTAAAAGGATATTTGTATGATTCGGATCGAGGAATTCCTGCTGCAATTGTTCGTGGTCGATTTGATGGACGTGGACAAACTTTGGTTGATAGAAATTATTTTGTTCAAGGTAAATATGAGAAACGATTCAGAAATTTTCAATCGAAGATAAACGCAAAATTTGCTTACGATTTCACTCATTATACAGATACTGTTTCAGCAGTAAAAACAGAAAATAAGTACACACAACGCGAGTTTTATGTGTCTTGGGCAAATCTTTATTCGATTACAGATAATTGGGATGTGAATGTTGCAACAGATTATCAGTTTAATAATATGGGAGCAGATTTAAAGAATTTTTCTTTTCCTACTCGACATACAAATCTTATTGCGTTCGCGTCTACTTATCGTTTTGGACGTTTGAGTTTACAAGGAAGCTTATTAGGAACTTTTGTAAAAGAATCAGTAGAAATGAACACAAGTGCGCCTGATAAAAATGTATGGACGCCAACAATTATTGCCAATTATCAACCATTCAAATCTCACGATTTTAATGTCAGAGTATTTTACAAACGTATTTTTAGAATGCCAACGTTCAATGATTTGTATTATACTAGTATTGGTTATGCGAATCTTCGACCAGAATATTCTACACAATATAATGTTGGTTTTACTTATTCTAAATCAACTCCAAATTTCTTCAAAAATATTACGTTTCAAGCCGATGCTTTTTACAATGAAGTAACTGATAAAATTGTTGCTGCGCCTTCGGGAAGTTTGTTTCGTTTCACGATGCTCAATTTGGATGAAGTTAGAATAAAAGGGTTGGATGTTAAAATTCGATCAACATTTCAATTAGGAGAAATAGAGGTTTCACCAATGCTTAACTATGGTTTTTTGCAAGCATTAGATTACTCGAATCCGAAGAAAAGTTACTACAAAAATCAAATTCCATATACACCAAAACATAGTGGCTCTTTTGTTTTAGCTGCTTCTTATAAAACGTGGAATTTTAATTACAGTTTTATTTATGTGGGCGAACGTTACAATGTTCATCAAGATAATATTAAAATAAATCGTCTTAATCCTTGGTTTACAAATGATTTAGGGATACATAAAGAGTTTAGGTTGAATCAAAGTCTATTCAAAGTTTCTTTTGAATTAAATAATATTTTGAATCAACAATATGATGTGGTTTTAAACTATCCAATGCCAGGAAGACAATTCAAGCTAATATTAAGCGCAAACTTATGAGAAATTTCAAACAATTATTCGTCTGTTTTTTAACAGCAATTACTTTTTATGCTTGTCAGCAAGACACTTATTTGATCGAGAAAGAGGAAGAAGGTGTAACAGATCCCGAAAAAACAGATGTAGTTGGTTTTTATTTACTAAACGAAGGAAATATGGGAAGTAATATGGCTACGGTAGATTATATGGATTTTACAACAGGAACCTATAATAGAAATATATATGCAACCGTAAATCCTACTATGGTAAAGGAATTGGGAGATGTTGGGAATGATATCAAAATTTATGGAAATAAATTATATGCGGTTATTAACGTATCAAATTTTATCGAAGTAATGGATGCAAGAACAGCCAAACATTTGGGAACAATTCCTTTAGAAAATGGACGTTACATCACGTTTGCAAATGGTAAAGCGTATGCATCTTCGTATGCTGGTCCTTTTACAATCGATCCAAAAGCGCCCTTGGGAAAAGTGGTTGAAATTGATACGATTAATTTATCGGTTACGCGACAAGTGACGGTAGGTTATCAGCCAGAAGAATTAGAAGTTGTTGGGAATAATCTGTATGTAGCAAATTCAGGTGGTTATCGAGTTCCTGAGTATGATAAAACAGTTTCAGTGATTGATTTATCAACATTTAAAGAAACTAAAAAAATTGATGTTGAAGTAAATCTTCATCGTTTAAAAAAAGATGCAGATGGCGATTTATATGTGACTTCTCGTGGCGATTATTACAACGTTCCATCAAATCTATATGTGTTAGATAGTAAAACGCATCAAATCAAAAAGAAATTTGATATTCCTGTTTCTAACTTTACGATTGTTGATGATAAGCTCTATTATTATTCAAACGAATTTAGTTACACAACTTTCGAATACACAAAAACTTATGGTGTAATTGATACCAAAACAGAACAAGTTATTAACAAAACATTGGTCAATGATCCTGTTATTAATGAAATCGAAACGCCTTACGGAATTGCTATTAATCCTCAAACCAAAGATCTTTTTCTAACCGATGTCGGAAATTATGTTTCGATGGGTTACATCTATTGTTTTGATAAAAATGGTGCTTTTAAATGGAAAACTGCTGCCGGAAATATTCCTGCTCATTTTGCTTTTGTCTATAAATAAAATTTACATATGAAATATTCTAAAATCTTACTAACCGCACTAAGTTTTGCTTTAATACAAAGCTGTAGTGATGATGAAAACATTATCGAGACTAATCCTGATAATGCTACTTTACAAGCATCTTATGATGCAGCACGTTTAAAAATTGTTTCAATTGAACCAACTGTTTCTGGTTTCGAAAATGCAACATATACATGGAAACTTGGTAATGAAATTATTGGTAATCAGAAAACCTTAGGTTTTGTTTCTGATAAAGTTGGTGCTTATGATTTAACATTAGAAATTACTTCAGGAGCAACTTCTAAAACAATAAAAACAAAGGTTAATGTTACACAAGAATTATCTACTTACAGTAAATACATTTCTCAAGTTTTTGATTATTTGCCAGCTGTAGGTCAGTTTACCAATAAACTACCTGCATATGTTGATGGCGATACACAAACAGAAATGACAGCTAAAGCAGGAAAAGCTTTAGTTGGAGAAAAATCTACAATGATTACACTTGGTGGTTACGGAGGTTATGTGGTATTTGGTTTTGACCATACAATTTTGAATCAGAAAGATAAACGTGATTTTAAAGTTTTAGGAAATGGATTTGCAGGATCTTCTGAGCCAGGAATTGTGATGGTTGCTTACGATAAAAACAAAAATGGTAAACCAGACGAAGACGAATGGTACGAAATTGCAGGAAGCGAATACTCAAATCCAACTACAATAAAAAATTATACAATTACATATCACAAACCAACAGTTGAAGATTCTAATGCGACTCCTGAATATATAAAATGGGAAGATAACCAAGGAAAATCTGGTTTTAAAGCGAAAAATACGTTTCATAAACAACCATATTATCCAATTTGGTTTGGGCAGAATCAGTTAAAATTCTCAGGTACACTTTTGGCAAGCAATTATACAGAGAAAAATGGTATTTGGACTGGTAAACAATTGGCTTATGGTTATGTTGACAATGCACCAAATAACAGCGAAGATTCAAATATTGATATTGATTGGGCTGTTGATAAAAATGGAAATCCTGTTAAATTATTAGGAATCGATTTTATCAAAGTTTACACAGCAACAAATCAAGAAGCAGGTTGGTTAGGCGAAATCTCAACAGAAGTTGCAGGAGCTTATGATTTGCATTTATAATATAACAAAACTAAATAAAATGAATTTTAATTTTACAAAGAAACTATTCTTTAATTTCTTATTTGCTACATCATCAATCTTTTTATTGACTTCTTGTAATAATGATGACGACAATACTGAATTAGTAGATCAACAAAAATATGAAACTTTAGATTTATCAAAGTTTGATTTAACAAAAGGAACTACTACAGCCGGAGGAAAAATTTGGGAAGGTACTTATACAGAAGACGCTGAATTAACTTCAGGTATTTTCAAGTTTAAACATACAGCTTGGCCAGAGTATTTAACATGGATGGGATTCACGGTTTCTAATAGTAATGACAATTCTGATCAAATAGATAAAGAAGGCGGTTGGTTAGATAATCAATGGGGTACAATGGCAAAAGGTGGTGCAGATGGACAAGGAACACCATTTTTAGTCTCTTTCGCTGATCACAAACCATCTGAGAAAGTTTTGAAATATGGAGAAGAAGTTAAGATTGACAGATTTTCGAGTGTAGTAGAAATTACTGATACAGCTAATAAATACAAAGCAAAAAATGTAAAATTAGCAATAAGCCCTTGGTCTTATTATGGGATTCTGAATGGTGATGCATATGCAAGAAAGTTTGTAAAAGGAGATTATTTCGCGATTCATATTTATGGTGTTTCAGCAAATAAACAATTGACTACAGAAAAACCTGTAACTCATTATTTTGTTGATTTTAGAAATGGAATAAATAATATTTCAACAAATTGGCAAGATGTGGATCTTTCTGCTTTAGGAGAAGTTAAATATTTAATGTTCTTTTTAGAAACTACAGATGTAGGAGATTGGGGAGCAAACACAGCATTATACTTTACAATGGATAAATTAAAAGTAGAAAAAATTCAATAATCTAACATTCTAAATATTTTTCATCCGAGACTGTCATTCATGGATGATGGTTTCGGATTTCTAAAAAAACAATACATGAAAAAATTTTTACTTTCGATTTTTACAATATTAGCAATTCAAACAATTTTTGCACAAACAAAAGAATACACAAACGGTGTTTTTATTTTGAATGAAGATTGGTTTGGTCATACAAATGGATCAATCAATTTTATGAATCCAGATTATTCTATCGATTATAATATTTACAAAACAGCGAATACCAATGAAGAATTAGGTGTTACGCCTCCTTTTGCAACAATTTATGGTGATAATTTTTTCATTGTTTCGAAACAAGAAAATCGTTTAGTTGTAGCTGACTCGAAAACATTACAGAAAAAAGCCAGCTTCGAAACAATTGGTGGAGACGGAAGAAGTTTTGTTGGTGTTGATGCTAAAATAGGATATGTAGGAACTTCAAGTGGACTTTATTTGTTTGATATTGAAAACTTAAAATTAGGATCTTTAATTGAAGGTGCTGATAAATTTGGTGCTTTAGCAAATATTATTCGAACTTCTACTTATGTTTTTGCCGTAACACAAAATGGTGGAATATTAGTAATTGATCCAAAAACACACAAAATCAAGCAAACGATTGCTGGAAGTTTTATTTCTGTAGTTCAATCTAAAGATGGAAATGTTTGGGGAGCATTGGCAAATAAATTAGTCAAAATAAATCCTGTGACTTTAGAAAGGACAGAAATCTCGATTCCAACGAAAACAATTCCGAATACTTGGGGAGCGTGGAATGCAGGAAGTTTTTGTGCATCAACAAAAGAAAATGTGATTTACTTTTTCCCAGGCTCTGGTTGGTCTGTTAGTCCAACAATTGTAAAATATGATGTGGATAAAAATGAGTTCAATGAAAATTTTGCTACAATTCCTGGTCAAGATGAGCAATATAAACAAGTTGTTTATGGAGCTGGTTTACGCGTAGATCCTGTGACAGATGACTTAATTGTAACAACAACAGAAAATGGATATGGAACACATTACCAAAAAAACTGGATCCATAAATTTGATAATAAAGGAAATTTAACGAAAACAATTCCTTTAAATGATTATTATTGGTTCCAATCTTTACCTGTTTTTCCAGATAATGCAACACCAATTATCAATGGTTTAGAGATGACTTATCAAATTAATACAGCAACAACAATTGATTTGAAAGATAAAGTTTCTGATTTAGATAATTTATCAGCAGCGATTGTAAAAGATTTAGAAATCATTGAAAATGATGATGTAGCTGAAATTTCGATTAATGAAAAAGATGAATTAGTCATTAATCCATTAAAAAATGGAACTTCTAAAATTAAACTTTCTTTTAATTCGAATGGAAAAGTTGTTTCACAAAACATCACAATTTCATCAGCTGTTTTAGGAACAAGTGATCTGAATAAACCATCAATTAATGTTTATCCAAATCCTGTTAACAATGTATTGTTTATCGAAACAAATGAAACTTCAAAAGTCGAAATTTTCGCTATTACAGGAACTAAAATGACAGAGAAAACACTTCAAAAAGGAAAAAATCAATTAGATGTTTCTTCTTTACCAAAAGGTGTTTACATCATAAAAGTTAACAATTCTACTTTCAAGGTAATCAAAAAGTAGTGTGTTATTTATTTGTGGAAAAAAGGTTGAGCATTGCTCAACCTTTTGTGTTTTAATAATAACTAATCGTTCGTTTTACAATATATTTTAAATCTCCATTTGTTAAAATAGAAGCTTTTATCCAATTATTTTTCGAATCATATTCATACGAAACTTGATAAGAAGTTAAAACAGTTTGTCCATTCCGGAAGGATTGTTTTTTGAAGTTGACAATTTCATTTTTCGAATCAAAATCAGCTTGATAGGCTAACGTTTTATTGGCATCAAATGATTGTAATTTAGAAATATTTCCATTCTCAAAAAACATTATTTTGCTTGAATTTCCAGCAATTTCTTCCTGAAAAATAGGTGTTTCTTTATCGTAAATATAATACGATTTTCGCCCTTTTTTTCCATCAAAAGAAGTCATTTCATCCAAAACCAATAAACCATTTTTGTTATACGTCAAATTATTTTCACTAATCGTAGAACCTTCCACTTTTGTGGTGATTTTATCCAACTTATTCGAATAATTAAAAATCGTTTCATAACTCGATTTTGACGATTTTCCTTCGATCTTTTCGGTCAAGTTTATCAACCGATTTTTATTGTCATAAACAAAGTTTTTGTCAGATGCAATTCGTTTTGGATCTTCACCATTATTAATAACTATATTCTTCTGTTTATCAATAAAATTTGAGTTATTGTAATCGTAATTAACATAGTTATAAACAGCTAATTTTCCTTGATAATCCAAATAATTTGTTCGTTTTGTTAACAATCCTTTTTGATTAAATTCTAACGAAATTTGATTGTAAAATTCATTCTCCAAAAAAGGTAAAGTTGTGGTATTTCCTTTTGCGTCTGTTGCAGTTGAAGTCACTTTTTCAACCTTTCCTTTCAGATTAAAATCAGCTAAAGTTGTTTTAACTTCATAATCATTTGTCGAAATTTTTTGTGCAAAATTAACTTGTGATGCAGCCAAACAAATTGTCGTTAAAATTATTTTTTTCATGTTTTGTTTAAAATTGATAAGCGATCTTAAAGTTAAGATTTAAATTGAAATCTGTAGAAGAACCTTCTTTTTTATAATGATTTTCTAAACCGCCCATAAAATCATCAAAAATTCGAGTATCAACACTTTCTAAATTTGTAACATTCGAATATTTTACATTTCTATTTTTCACACCCAAACCAACTTTTGGAATAAAAACTAATCCTTTATGAGTTGGAATAAAAATATTGTAATTGATATTCAATCCATATTTTATTCGTTTATAATCTGCTTCGTCATACGAATATAAATACGAAAAATTTTGAGCATCATTTCGGTAATATTCAACATTTTCGAGATGATCGGTGTGATGAATATAGAAAAACTCAGAAGAAATAAGATGTTTTACTCGTCTGTTTTCGCTTAGATTGATAAAAAATTCTGTTCGAATCACAAAAAGTTTATAATCTTCGTTGATTTTATATTTTGGTTTGTGACTAAGAGGAATGCTATGATAACTTCCGTAGCCAATTTCAGAGCCAATTCAATAACGTTCGTTGAGTTTATAAATGTATCCAAACGTCCATCTTGGAGGCGATAATGCTACTGAAAGAACGCTAAAAGTGATTACATTTTTGCGCTCATCGCTTGATTTTTCTTGTGCAGAAATCAATTGTCCAAAACCAATAGCGAACAAAAAAAGTAAAAAATTCTTTTTCATGTAAATATTGTTTAAAAAAAAGAGAATCATTTACTTAAAAGGTTGCGTGAACCAAGATTATTTTGAAGTTAATTATTTCTTCAATTCATACCAAAAACAATCCAAATTCCACATGTCAAAATGAAAAGTTTCAGTGACTTCGAAGCCTATTTTTTCTAAAACATTTCGTGACGCTTTATTTTCTGTTTGCGTTATTGCATTTAGCTTTAGATGAGTCATATTTTCGCGATAATAATCCATACAAGCTTTCGCAGCTTCTGTCGCGTAACCTTTTCCCCACGTTTCTTTACGATAACGATAGCCAAAATCTAAGAAATCAAATCGATTATTCATCGCTTCTTTTTCGGTCATGTATTTAAAACCAGTCCAACCAATCATTTTTCCCGATTCTTTCTCTATAACAGCCAATCGTCCATGTCCAATTTTTTGATATTGAATCAATAAATTTTCGATGATTTCTCAGAAATGTATGCACTTCTGGTTGAGAATCCATCTCATAAAAATCTTGCAAATCATCCATCGTAATTGGACGTATGATTAAACGCTCCGTTTCGAGTGTTGGTAAATATTTCATTGAGTTATAGTTTTGATTAAATATAGTATAAAATATAAAATCCTCGTAATTGCGAGGATTTTATCTATATTCTCAATACTAAAATCTAGTTTCTAAAATCTTTTTTTATCCAACGATATTAATGATTTTTCCAGGAACAATAATGATGTTTTTTGGCGTACGATCACCCAATTGTTTGATGGTACGTTCGTCATTCATTACAATTTCTTGAATTTCATCTTTTGATAATGATAAAGGTAATTCTAACAAGAATTTCATTTTACCATTGAATGAAACTGGATATTCTTTAGCATCTGCAATCAACCATTTTTCTTCGAAAACAGGGAAGTCTGCATGCGCAACTGACGTTTCATGTCCTAATTTTGACCACAATTCTTCTGCAATATGCGGTGCATAAGGAGAAATAATAATTGCTAAAGGCTCTAAAATTGCACGTTTAGTTGTTTTTAATTTTCCTAATTCGTTTACCGCAATCATAAAAGTAGAAACCGATGTATTAAAAGAGAAATTGTTTACATCTTCGTCCACTTTTTTGATGGTTTGGTGCAACACTTTCATTTCTTCTTTTGTAGGTTCTTCCTCATAAACTAAAAATGCTTCATTTTCTCCAGAATGGAATAATCTCCAGAATTTTTTCAAGAAAGAATAAACACCGGATAAACCTTGTGTGTTCCATGGTTTTGTTTGCTCTAATGGTCCTAAGAACATTTCGTACAAACGTAAAGAATCTGCTCCGTATTCTTCGCAAATAGTATCAGGAGAAATAACATTATATTTCGATTTAGACATTTTTTCTACTTCACGTCCTGTGATGTATTTTCCATCTTCTAAGATAAATTCTGCATTTGCATAATTTTCTCTCCAAGCTTTAAATTTATAAGTATCTAATTCATCACCTCCATCTTTTAAGATATTAACATCTACATGGATTGGAGTTGTTTCGTGTTGATCTTTTAAACCTTTCGAAACAAATGTATTTGTACCATTAATACGGTAAGCAAATGCACTCATTCCCAAAATCATTCCTTGGTTAATCAATTTTTTTGCATATTCATCTGTTGGAACTAAACCTTTATCGAATAAGAATTTTTGCCAAAAACGAGAATACAATAAATGTCCTGTTGCATGCTCAGAACCTCCCATGTATAAATCTACATTTTGCCAATAATCTACAGCTTCCTTAGAAACAAATTCATTGTCATTTTTTGCATCCATATAACGTAACCAATACCAAGAAGAACCTGCCCAACCTGGCATTGTATTTAGTTCTATTGGGAAAATAGTTTCGTTATTGATTAAAGTATTATCTACAACTTGATTAGTTGTTGTATCAAAAGCCCATTTTGTTGCACGTCCTAATGGTGGCTCACCTTCAGATGTTGGTAAATATTCGTCCACTTCAGGTAAAATAATTGGTAAAGCTTCTGTAGGAATTGTGTAAGGCATCCCGTCCTTGAAGTAAACAGGAACCGGTTCTCCCCAATATCTTTGACGAGAGAAAACAGCTTCGCGTAAACGGAAGTTTGTTTTTCCTTGTCCAAAACTTTTTTCTTCTAAAGCTTCAATTGCTTTTGCAACTGCTTGTTTATAATCTAATCCGTTTAAGAAATCAGAATCTTGTAATTCGAATCCACCTTTTTCTGTAAAAGCAGCTTCAGAAATATCTTGATCTTTGAAAATATTAATAATTGGTAAATTGAAATGATTTGCAAAAGCAAAATCACGTTCATCACCAGCAGGAACAGCCATTACAGCTCCAGTTCCGTAAGATGCTAACACATAATCACCAATCCAAATCGGAATTTGTTTTCCTGTAAATGGATGAATGGCGTAAGCTCCTGTAAATTCTCCTGTAATATTTTTAGCATCTGCTAAACGATCACGTTCAGAACGTTTTGAAGTATAATCGACATAAGCATCAACTTTTGCTTTGTTTTCTGCAGTTGTAATTTGAGAAACTAAAGGATGTTCTGGTGCTAATGTTACATAAGAAACACCAAAAACAGTATCAGGACGAGTAGTGAAAACTTCAATTTTTTCATCGTTTCCTACAACATCAAAAAAGATTGATGCACCTTGAGATTTACCAATCCAATTTTTTTGAGATTCTTTGATCGGATCTGGCCAATCTAATTTATCCAAACCAATTAATAAACGATCAGCGTAAGCCGTGATACGCATCATCCATTGTGTCATTTTTTTGCGCACAACAGGGAATCCTCCACGCTCAGATAATCCGTTAATTACTTCGTCATTCGCTAAAACAGTTCCTAAATCTGGACACCAGTTTACTTCTGCTTCTGCTAAGAAAGTTAAACGATATTTTAATAAAATTGTTTGTTGTTCTTTTTCAGAATAGGCATTCCATTGATCTGCCGTAAAGATTTCGATATCATCATCTGCCACAGAATTTACACTTACATTACCCTCAGTTTTGAATGTTTCAACTAATTTTGAAATGGATTCAGCTTTATCGGTTGAATTATCGTAATATGAATCAAATAATTGATTGAAAATCCATTGTGTCCATTTATAATATTCAGGTTCCGAAGTTCTGATTTCGCGATCCCAATCGTATCCCAAACCAATTTTTTTCATTTGGTTCTCGTAACCAGCAATCACATTTCCTTGTTTATCAATACCACCTTCGATATTCGTTGTTGTTGTAATCGCAGGATGTTGACCAGTTTGAATCGCATATTGTTCCGCAGGCAAACCAAAAGAATCGTAACCCATTGGGTGTAAAACGTTGAAACCCTTTAATTTTTTGTATCGAGAATAAATATCAGACGCGATGTATCCAAGTGGATGACCTACGTGTAATCCTGCTCCAGAAGGGTAAGGAAACATGTCTAATACGTAAAATTTAGGTTTTTCTGATTGATTTTCAGCTTTGAACGTCTTGTCTTCAATCCAAAATTTTTGCCATTTTGGTTCGATTTCATTCGGATTATATTGCATTATTGGAAGTTATATTAAAATTAAATGTATGCAAATTTACATTTTTTATGTATCTTTTAGAATAGAATGGCGATATTTGTACATTAACAATCAACAACTAAACCTAATCCATGAAAAAAGAATTGATATTATATTGCTATCCTTATTTTTTTTACTGTCCTTATTTTTTCTGTTCGTCATATTGTAAATACGACACGTATTTTTGTGGGGTACGAAGATGGTTTTAATCCTATTAATATCAAATGGAATTTTGATAAAAAGGATTCAACACTTCGTGTCAAAGATCTTATTTATGTCAGAAATGATTATTATTTGATTGATTATAAAGACAAAGCATTCTTAAAAAAAGATACTGTTCTTTATGCAGAACTTTTTGAGGATTCGTTAGCTGTAAAAGGAAATGTATTGAATTTGAAACCTCCTTATTTTTTGTGGAAAGAGGCAAAAAACGACACGTTGAAAGTTTTTAAACAAAACATTACCTTGAAGTTTACGAAGAAGCAAAAATAATATTAAGCTTTTTGTAAATAGAACGAAAAAGTAGAGCCTTTTCCTATTTTACTTGTCACATAAATTTTCTGTTTATGGGCTTCTAAAATATGTTTTACAATTGCCAAACCTAATCCAGATCCACCATTGTTACGATTTCGAGATTTATCAATTCGATAAAAACGTTCGAAAATTCGGTCAATATCTTCTTGTTTTATCCCAACGCCTTGATCTTTTATTGAGATTTGAATTTTATCATCATATTCTTCAAAATCGATGTTAATTTCTGTATTTGGATTAGAATAATTAATAGCGTTTACAATCAAATTGATTAAAACCTGTTGAATTTTCTGAATATCACCTACAACTTTTATCGGTTGATGAATAGGATAATTTAGAGAAATTTTGATGTTATTTTTTTCAGCTTTAATTTCTAATAAATCAATTACATCTTGTACAAGTGCTGTCAAGTTGAAAACTGAAAATTCGATATTGATTCGTCCACGTTCAAGCTCTGCAATCATGTCCAAATCTTTGACCAAATAAATCAATCGATCAACCGATTTATTGATTCGGTTTAAGTATTTATCTCGAATAGATTCATCTTCAACTCCGCCTTCTATCAGTGTTAACAAATAACCTTGTACCGAAAAAAGAGGCGTTTTCAATTCATGCGAAATATTTCCTAAGAAATCTCTTCTGTAATTTTCTCTCTCATTCAAAACATCAATTTCTTTGGATTGATCTTCTGTAATTGTAGAAATTTTTTGAGAAAGTTCTTCAAAATCCATTGTGCTGGATTGAAATTGTGGAATATTTTTCGAGATTTCAGTAAAATCTTTTCTTCGTTGACTTTTTAAAGAAAACCAATAAAATATTGATAATCCAATCAATAAAAGAAGCATTAAACTGATGAAAAATAGTTTTTCTTGGAGAATAAAATCAATATTTCCAAACCATAAAAAAGAGAACAAAACAAATCCTAAAGCCAAGAATAATGTACTGAGAAAGGCAAATAGAAAGATGTTTTGAACTTTGAAAGTTGAAGCCATTACGAGCTTTTAGTCATTTATTTTGTATCCAATTCCTTTGATTGTAGAGAAACGATCGTTCCCAAATTTTTCGCGTAATTTGCGCATATGTACGTCAATTGTACGTCCGCCAACTACAACTTCATTTCCCCAAACTTTCTCCAAAATTTCTTCACGTTTGAAAACACGTTCTGGATTTGAAGCTAATAAAGCAATCAATTCAAATTCTTTTCGAGGTAACAAAAAGTCTTGTCCTTGGTAATTTACTTTATAGGTTTCGCGGTTAATCTCGAAATTATTCAATTTGATGAATTCGTCTTTTGCCGCTTCGTTAGGTTGTTTTAATTTCAATAAAGCATTTAGTTTACTAATTAAAACTTTTGGTTTGATAGGCTTTAAGATGTAATCATTTGCACCAGCATCATAGCCAGCTAATTGAGAAAAATCTTCGGCGCGAGCAGAAAGAAAAACGACCAAAGTATCTTGAAAAGAATCTAATTTTCTCAACTCTGCACACATTTCCATTCCGTCCATTTGTGGCATCATTACATCTAATAGAATCAAATCTGGGCGAAAAATTTTGGCTTGTTTCAAACCTTCTAGTCCGTTTTGAGCTGTTTCTACTTCAAAACCTTCTTTTTTTAAGTTGTAACCAATAAATTCTAAGATATCTGGTTCGTCGTCAACTAATAAAATTTTAATGTTCTTCATAATTGTTTGTAATAACTAAATAAAATTAGTCGATGTAAAATTAAGCTTAAATTTTAGGAGAAATTAGGTAAAAACATTTCTTAACATTCATTTAAAGTTACGATAATTTCATAACAATTACCTAACAAAATCTTTACAATTTCTAAAAATGTTTTTCATTGGATTGCAGCAACTTTGCCATCAAACAAACACGAATTATACAATCGCAATGAAACGCAATTTAACTTTACTTTTATTATTAGGTTCGGCAGCACTTTTTGCACAGACTAATATTAAATTAGAAGGAACTTTATTTGATCAAAAAACAAACCAACCACTTTCTGAAAAAACTTTTGTGGTTGAAGGATTAAATATTCAAGCAAAAACAGACGATAAAGGTCACTACGAAATTTCTGTTCCAGATGATACCTACCAATTAGACATTAAAGTAGACGGTTATCAATCTGTTTCTCAAAATTTATCAGATTCGAATACATTAAATATTTATTTGCAACCAGAAGATTTTAAAGATGGAAAAATTGATTTATCAACTGCTGTTGTAACAGGAGTAAGGAGTAAGGCAGCAGAGTCTAACTTGTTGAATATGCAAAAAAAGTCAACAGAGATTGTAGAACGTGTTGGTGCAGCGCAATTAGAGAAACAAGGTGTAGGAGATATTGCGACAGCGGTAACAAAAGCATCTGGAACTATTCGTCAAGAAGGAACTGGGATTATTTTTGTTCGTGGTTTAGGAGATCGTTTCAATTCAACAACTTTGAACGGATTTGCAATTCCGTCTGATGATCCTGAAAATAAGAATATTGATTTAGGTATTTTCAAAACAAATATGGTCGATTATATTTCACTTGAAAAATCATTCTATCCACGTATGGTTGGAGATTTTGCTGGTGCTAATATTGATATTGTATCCAAAGAATATACTGGTAAACCATATGTAAAAGTTGGTATGAGTACTTCGGTTAATTTGCAAACAATTGATAACAATAATTTCAAATTACAAGATGGACCTAATTTTTATGGATTCAAAAAAATTGAATTACCAACAAAAATAAATCCTGTAAAACAATATGCATTTGATACAAGTTGGGATTTTAAGAAAGGAAAAAATCCGTTTAATACTGGTATCGATTTAGAAGCTGGTGGAAATGTGAAAATTGGTAGAGAAGGACGTTTATCTATTTATGGATATGTAGGATTTGATAACAATTATATTTACAGAGAAGGTCAAGAAAATGTTGTTTCTGCTGTAGGGAGTTATATTAAACAATTGAATGTTGAACGCTCTACTTATTCTACAAATACAAATGGATTATTAAATTTAATTTACCGAGTTAATCCAAATCATAAATTGATGTTTACATCAAATGTGATTCATTCTTCTGATCAAGATTTCCGAATCTTCAATGGATATTTAATGGATACTGCTGAGAATGGTAAAGGATTAATTCATCGTGCAGATAATAAAGTCACAACAGTTTATGCAAATCAATTATTCGGAGAACATAAATTGAATAAAGATTGGAATGTGAATTGGGGAGGGTCAATCAATTATATAAGAAGTGATCGTCCTAATCGTATGCAAAATACAATGTTTTTTAACGAAAGAGTAGATGCATATACATTAACAATCAATTCTCCTGGTGATAACCATCGTTATTTTGATAAATTGACAGGTTACGATTATCAAGGAAAAATAGATGTTTCAAAAAAATGGGATCGTTTGAAAGTAAATGCAGGAGGTTACGGAATATTGAAACACCGAGATTTTAAAGCGAATCAAATTAACTTACGTGCAAAAAGTAGTATTCAAATAGTTGATCCAAATAATCTTGATGCCTTTTTTAATGTAACAAATTTCAATAATGGATTAATTGAATTGTCAACTTTACGTGGTTTAGGAACTTCAAATATATCAAATTTACTTCAACCTCTAAAATATACATCAGAACAAAGAATCTATTCTGGTTATATCAATGCAGAATATGAATTGTCGGATCGATTTTTAATTCAAATTGGTTTAAGAAATGATAATATCAATTTAAAAGTTGATTGGAACACAAATGTGGGACAATTAGTGGGGAATGTTGATAAAGATTACAATAAAATTTTACCAGCGGTTAATATGAAGTATGGTTTAACGGATAATCAAAATTTACGTTTTTCAGCCTCTAAGACTTATACTTTACCATTAGAAAAAGAAATGGCACCTTTTGCTTATGATGATGTTACAAACACAACATATGGTCAACCTAAAATATATCCAACAGATAATTACAATGCAGAATTGAAATGGGAAATGTTTCCTACTAAAGAAGAAGTGTTCTCTATAACTGCTTTTGGTAAATATATTCAGAATCCAATTTCAAGAGTTAACGTAGCTTCTGCCTCTGCAAGTGATTTAACTTATGTAAACACAGGTGATTATGGATATGTGTATGGTGCTGAATTAGAATTTAGAAAAAACCTTTTCAATTTTTCTAATGACTCAAAACTATATACAATCTTAAATGCTGCTGTTTTAGACTCTAAACAACAATTAGATTTTGATAAAGTAAGTAAAGAAACAGGTTTAGCTACTGCTTTTACAAATAAAGAAGAACAAATGATGGGAGCATCTCGTTTTTCTGGAAATGCGAGCCTTGGTTATTCTGCTAATTTAGGAGGTAAAAAGAAACTAGATGCAATGGTAGTCTACGGTTATGTTGGTAAAAATGTTTTTGCTGTAGGTACACAAGAAAGAGGTTCTCAAATACAGAAAGCGGTTAATTTATTAGATGTTAATCTACGATTTAATTTAAGCGATAAAACTTCAATCAATTTATACGGGAAAAATTTATTGAATCCAAATTATACAATTGAACAAGAAAATAAAGGAACAAACTACATTTTAAATAATTATAACAGAGGTATTCAAGTAGGTGTAGGATTCTCACATACTTTATAATCTATTACAAACAACAAAACAAACAACAAAACAAAATACAAATGAAAAAAGCAATTTTTAAAGCAATTTTTTGCGCTACTTTACTTTCGTCGACTGCGTTCGTAACTTCTTGTAGTAACAATGACGATGATGATACAGAAACTCAAGCACAAGAGTTAACTCCAGATAATTTTAAAGGAACAATTAAATCTGGTCAAAATTTAACATTAGATGCATCAAAAACATACTACTTAACAGGTATTGTAACAGTAGAAGAAGGTGCTACACTTACTATTCCTGCTGGTACTAAATTTACTGCAACAGGTGGTACATCTGCTTATATCATTGTTTATAGAGGAGGTAAAATTTATGCAAATGGTACAGCTTCTAATCCAGTTGTTTTTCAAGGAATTAATCATACTCCAGGAGAATGGGGAGGTTTAGTAATTTTGGGTAAAGCAACATCTAATCGTAGTGCATCAGGTGAGTCTACTTCAGAGTTAGGAGAAAAAATATATGGAGGAAAAGAGAATTCGGATAATTCAGGTTCTTTAACATATGTAATCATTAAAGATTCTGGAGCTAAATTCAATGATCAAAAAGAGTTTAATGGACTTTCTTTATTTGGTGTTGGTAGCGGAACTAAAATAGATAATATTTATATTGAAAATGGAGGTGATGATGGAATTGAGTTCTTTGGAGGTTCTGTAAATGCCTCTAATATTATTGTAAATGGAGTTGGAGACGATTCTTTTGACTGGACAGAAGGTTGGTCAGGTACAGGAACTAACTGGTATGCAAAAAGAAGACCAACTGCAATTGGTGGAGAGCCTGGTAATAGAGGAATAGAAGCAGATAATCAAGACACAAATCCAGATGCTACACCAATATCTAATCCAACATTAAAAAATATTACTGTAGTAGGTAGTAAAGATGGTGCAGAATCTCAAGGCGCAAAATTAAGAGCAGGTACTAATGGAAATATTGACAACTTAGTTATTGCAAATTTTGTTACAGGTTTAGATATCGAAACAGATCGATCAGTTAACTGGTTTAATGCTAAAGGTAAGTTAACAAATGTACGTTTCGTAAATGTAGATACTAAATCTAAAGGAAAAAATACTGCAGGAGCTACAGTTGATGTATCTGGAGCATTTACAGAAAATAATGCAGCAACTGGAGCAGGTAATGGTGCAGAAATTCCAACATGGGCTGCTTGGTCAGGAATTAAATAATCCATATAAAGAAAAAACTTTTCTTATAAAAAAGTTCTTCGTGTTTGTAAATCGCTTTTTTGGACTCTCCAAAGAAGCGATTTTCTTCTATTATAACTATTTTATTTTAAGTCATTAAAAATAGTTATTTAGAAAAATTCCACGTAAGCTAAACTATTTGTACATTTGCAGAACAATAACAGTTGATAACAATGGCATTAACAGAACAACAATTAGATTCGATTGGAGAAAAATTGGTTGAAAAATTCAAAACAGTTTACGATCCTGAGATTCCAGTTGATATATATGAATTGGGATTGGTTTACGATGCACAGGTGAATGCAGATGGTGAAGTAAAAGTTACCATGACCCTTACATCTCCAAACTGTCCTGTGGCTGAAAGTTTACCTGTAGAGGTAGAACAGCGCGTAGAAGAGATAGAATATGTAACGAAATGTTATGTAGAAATTACGTTCGATCCACCTTGGGATAGAGATATGATGAGCGAAGAAGCAAAATTCGAATTAGGAATGTTATAACTTAACATTCCTAATTTTTTTTGTATCTTAATCCAACAAATTCAAAACACTAAAATTTATGGGATATTTAGGCGTGATCGTTTTTCTTGGAATTATTTTCCTTTTTTTATTCGTCTTTACAGTAAAACAACAAACTTCAGTTGTAATCGAGCGTTTCGGGAAATTTAATAGTATTCGTAATCCAGGATTGCAATTCAAAATTCCGATTGTTGACAGAATTGCTGGAAAAATGTCTCTTAAAATTCAACAATTAGATGTTGTTGTCGAAACGAAGACAAAAGATGATGTATTTGTTCGATTGAAAGTTTCTGTTCAATATCAAGTCATCAAAACTCAAGTTTATGATGCATTTTACAAATTAGATAATCCTTATACACAAATAACTTCTTTCGTTTTTGATGTTGTTCGAGCTGAGGTTCCAAAACTTCGTTTGGATGATGTTTTCGAGAAGAAAGATGACATAGCAGTTGCTGTAAAAAGTGAATTGCAGGAAGCAATGAATTCGTATGGATATGAAATTGTTAAAACATTAGTTACAGATATTGATCCAGATGAGCAAGTAAAACATGCGATGAATCGTATTAATGCTGCCGAACGTGAAAAATTAGCAGCGCAATATGAAGGTGATGCTGCACGTATTTTGATTGTAGAAAAAGCAAGAGCGGAAGCAGAATCGAAGCGTTTGCAAGGACAAGGTATTGCGGATCAACGTCGTGAAATTGCAAAAGGTTTATTGGAATCTGTTGATGTGTTAAATGGAGCGGGAATTACGTCGCAAGAGGCTTCTGCGCTTATTGTAGTAACACAACATTATGATACCTTGCAAGCTATTGGAGAGAAATCTGGAAGCAAGTTAGTTTTATTACCAAATTCGCCAACTGCCGCTTCGGAAATGCTGAATACAATGGTTACTTCGTTTACAGCAGCACATGAATTGAATGAGCATCAAATAACAAAAGAAGACAATCCAACTCAACGAAAAAATAAACCAAGTCAAGGTGATTCGTTTACTTTTCCAGAACATCCTTAGAAAATTTTTTTAATGACAATTAACGATTTAAATAATCAATTTATAAGAATTGACGATTTTAATACGAATTATATCTCTTTAAATTTTGAGAATATTAATTATCGTTTTGATTTTCTTGGTAAAAAGGAAGCTTTCTTAAAAGAAAAAAATGAATGTAAGTTATTGTTGTTTTCTGATCATCCATTATTAATTGATTACAATGAAAGTTTTTTAGAAATTTTCTTAAATTCAAAACCACAAAACATAGATTTTTTTCTAGAAAATATAGAGAGGATTATTCATAATAGAGTTCTAGGCTTTCGAAAATTAAAAGATTATTTAAACAAATCAAATTTAGATTTTGAAACTTTTTTAAAGAATATAAATGAAGGAAATGGTAAATTTCTAAATGCTCCATTTTCAATAATTAATGAGATAGAGAAATTTTTTATTGAAAATAACATCAAATTTAAAACTTTTGGAGAGCCGAAAAAGTTTGAAAATCAGCTATTAATTTTAGATAATCAATATGTTATTGCAACTGAATTTAAACTAAAATAAAACAAAAGCCACTTCATCGAAGTGGCTTTCTAATATCTCAATACTTATATCTAAAATCTAAGTCTATCCAACTTGAACACCGTTTGGCGTTTCTTCTTCTGGATTTACAAATGTTAATTTTCCGTCTGCTTTATCAGCGAATAATAACATTCCGTTCGATTCGATTCCACGAATTTTACGAGGTACTAAATTAGCTAAAACCATCGCTTGTTTTCCTACGATTTCTTCTAACGTAAAATGTTCTGCAATACCAGAAACAATTGTACGAACGTCCATTCCTGTATCAACTTTTAGTTCGAATAATTTGTCTGCTTTTTCAACTTTTTTCGCTTCTAAAATAGTTCCGATACGGATATCCATTTTTTGGAAATCATCAAAAGAAATCAATTCTTTTTGAGGCTCTGCGTTTGGATTTGTCATATTATTTTTGACTTTACTTTCGTTTAATTTATTGATTTGTGCTTCGATTGCTTCGTCCTCAATTTTTGCAAAAATTAATTCAGACTGTCCCAATCGATGTCCAGCTTTTACAAATTCGTCAGTTGATTCTAAATCATCCCAACTCATTTTTTCTACGTTCATCATTGCTAATATTTTCTCAGAAGCGAATGGAATAAATGGTTCTCCTAATTGTCCTAATGCAGCAGCAATTTGCGTCGAAGCATACATAATTCCTTTTACAGCTTCTGGATCATCACCTTTTTTCCAAGGTTCTTTCGCTTGTAAAAATTGATTCCCAAGACGAGCTAAATTCATATATTCTGTTAAAGCAGCACGGAATTCATACTTTTCTAAATGATCACCAATGCGTTTTGCAAAATATTTGATTTCAGTTAATTCTTCAAATTCAATTGTTTTTGCAGGAACAATTCCTTCGTAATATTTGTGAGAAAGAACCATTACGCGGTTGATAAAGTTTCCTAAAATTCCAACTAATTCAGAATTATTTTTAGTTTGGAAATCTTTCCACGTAAAGTTATTGTCTTTATTTTCAGGCATATTCGCCGTCAACACATAACGTAATGTATCTTGTTGATTTGGAAAATCTTCTAAATATTCGTGTGCCCAAACTGCCCAATTACGAGAAGTTGATATTTTATCATCTTCTAAATTCAAGAATTCGTTTGCAGGAACATTGTCTGGCATAATGTAATCGCCATGCGCTTTCATCATAGTTGGGAAAATGATACAGTGGAAAACGATATTGTCCTTTCCGATGAAATGAACCAATTTCGTTTCTTCATTTTGCCAATAATCTTTCCAATTTTTACCGTTTTTCTCTGCCCATTCTTGCGTGAAAGAAATATAACCAATTGGCGCATCGAACCAAACATACATTACTTTTCCTTCAGCACCTTCAACTGGAACAGGAATTCCCCAGTTCAAATCGCGTGTCATTGCACGAGGTTTCAAACCATCGTCTAACCAAGATTTTACTTGACCATAAACACTCGATTTCCAATCATTTTTGTGACCTTCTAAAATCCATTTTGATAAGAAATCTTGGTACTGATCTAATGGCAAATACCAGTTTTTTGTTTCTTTTCTGATTGGTGTATTTCCAGATAAAGCAGAACGAGGGTTAATCAATTCTTCTGGACTTAATGTTGATCCACATTTTTCACATTGATCTCCGTAAGCATCTGTGTTTCCACATTTCGGACATTCACCACGAATGTATCGATCCGCTAAAAATTCGTGTGCATCTTCATCGTAAAATTGTTCCGTAACATCTTCTGTAAACTTGTTGTTATCATACAAAGTTTTGAAGAAATCTTGAGCAACTTCTCTATGTTTATCTGATGTTGTACGAGAATAAATATCGAACGTTACACCAAAATTAGCCAATGTATTTTTGATATTTTCGTGGTAACGATCAACAATATCTTGAGGCGTAACGCCTTCTTTTTTGGCACGAATTGTAATTGGAATACCATGTTCGTCAGAACCTCCAATAAATGCTACATCTTTTCCTTTTCTTCGTAAAAAACGCGCATAAATATCAGAAGGAACGTAAACACCTGCCATATGACCAATGTGCAATGGACCGTTAGCATAAGGTAAAGCCGCTGTAATTGTATATCTTTTTGGTTGACTCATTTGCTTAAAATCTATAAGCGACAAAGATACGATTTGTTGTTTGTTTTGTTAAAACCTTTTTCTAATTTTATAAGGTTAATCAATTGATGGAGGAATGAATATTAGGAAAGAGGAGAAAAGCGATTATGAACAAGTTTTTAAATTGATTGAAAAGGTATTTGAAAATGAATAATATAGCGATCATCGTGAACAATTTTTAGTAGAACGATTACGAAATTCTGATAGTTTTGTTCCTGATTTGTCTATTGTTTTTGAAATGAATGGACTTATTATTGGTTATATTTTATTGACAAAGATTAAAATTAATCATTCAGACTTTTTTTACGATTCTTTAGAGCTCGCTAATGTAGGGGTTTTACCTAATTATCAGGGAAATGGAATTGGTGGTCATTTAATAGAATTTGCGCATAAGAAAGCGAGAGAATTAGGTTTTGAATCTGTCATTTTATTAGGTCATCCAACTTATTATCCTAAATTTGGTTATAGAAAAGCATCTGACTTTGATATTCAGTTACCTTTTGATGTTCCAGATGAAAATTGTATGGCAATTGAGTTGGTTGAAGATGCGCTGAAAAATATAAATGGAATGGTAGAATATCCGAAAGAATTCTATCAATAATTAAAATATTTCTTATGGAAGAAAACGCTGTTATAACGCCAGATGAGGTGGTAACGGATACAATTACGAACTTATTTACGTATGCTAATTATTTTTTGGTTGCAGCGCTTGTAGTGTTGTTAACGTATATGACGATTCGAGATTTTAAGAAAAAACAACGTGAAAAGAAATTGGCACAAGAACACGTGAAGCATACAACAATCAGTTTGATAACGAAGAGGAAAAAGAAGAATTATAAATCATAAAAATAGCCATTCAAATTTGAGTGGCTATTTTGTTTATATCAATTTAATTATTGACCTTCTTCTTTAGGAATTTCATAGTTTTCGCCTACGCTTTCACTACCACTTCCTTCGATAATTGGACCTGGATCATACATTTCATCATATTGATGGAATCCGTATGTATTTGAACAATCCCAGTGTTTTTCAATGTCCTTAGGTTTGTCAAATTTATCTCCAGCTGTTACGCCAAACTTTCCTCCTTCTTTGTAAACGCCTTGCATATAATAAGCCCAAATAGGTAAAGCTGTATTGGCTCCTTGTCCTGTGGCTGTACTTGCAAAGTGAGCAAATCGGTCTTCTGCACCAACCCAAACTCCAGTAACTAAATTTGGTGTTAATCCCATAAACCAACCATCAGAGTTTTCGTTTGTTGTACCTGTTTTACCAGCAACTTCTGCTGTGATGTTATATCTATTTCTAAGACGCGAACCAGAACCTCTTTCTACAACACCTTTCATCAAATCAATCATAGTGTACGCTACGTTTTCATTAACAACTTCTCGTGTTTGAGGTGTATAATCTTTGATAACTTTTCCTTGTTTATCTTCTATTCTTAAGATTAATTGCGGTTTAATGTAAATACCACCATTTGCAAAAGCACTCATCGCACCAACCATTTCATACAAAGATAAATCGGCAGAACCTAATGCAATTGTAGGATCTTTTACGATAGGAGATTCAACTCCAAGGTCACGAGCCATTTGAATTACAGGTTCTGTACCTGTTTGCATAATCAAACGAGCAGCGACAATATTTGTTGAATAAGCTAATGCAGTTCTTAAATCTTGAGATCCACCATATTTACCATTAGCATTTCGAGGAGACCAATTTCCTGGTATTCTCTCATTAGAAACAGTATGACAAGGTGTTAATCCTAATTGGTTAATCGCTGTTGCATAAACAAACGGTTTGAACGTAGAACCTACCTGACGGCGCGCTTGTTTTACGTGGTCAAATTTGAAATAATTCCAATCGATTCCTCCAACCCAAGCTTTGATTGTTCCATCTTTTGGATCCATTGACATCAAACCAGCTTGTAAAATATGTTTGTGATATTCGATTGAATCCATCAATGTTTTCCCTTTTTTGTACTGAATTCCGTTCCATGTAAAGAACTGAACAGAGTCGCGAGGTGTATTGAAAACAGTTTCGATTTCAGCTTCAGATTTTCCTTCGGCTTTCATCTTTTTATACAAATCTGTACGAGCCATTGCTTGCTTAAAGATTTGTGTTCTTTTTGCAGCAGAAATATTATAAAATGGTGCTAAACTACGTCCACGTTGCTCTCCAAAGAATTGATCTTGTAAAACTTTTAATTGTTTTTTAACCGCTTCTTCAGCTAAATTTTGCATTCTTGAGTCTAACGTTACATAGATTTTTAAACCATCTTTTTCAAGGTTATATGATTTTCCTGTTTCTTTCTCATAATCAACCATCCATTGTTGAATTTCCTTTCTCAAAGCAGATTTGAAATATGCTGAATGTGATTCATCATGCTGCATAATATCTTGTTTATCTGTAACCAATGGTGTAGCTTTTGCAGCTTCCCCTTCAGCTTGAGAAATTTTGTTGTATTTCATCATTTGATCTAATACAAGATTTCTTTTTTCTGTAGATAATGCAGGATTTTTTACAGGGTTGAATTTTACAGGATTTTGAAACATTGAAACCAATGTTGCAGCTTCATCTAAGTTTAATTCTTTTGTTGTTTTGTTGAAATAAACTTTAGAAGCAGATTCAATACCTTTTGCACCATAGATAAAGTCAAACTTATTGAAGTACATCGCAATGATTTCTTCTTTTGTATACAATTTTTCTAATTGAACAGATGTTACCCATTCTTTTAGTTTTTGTAAACCACGTTTCACTTTATTAGAAGAAGGATCTTTTGTATACAACTGTTTTGCTAACTGCTGTGTAATTGTAGATCCACCTCCTGAATCACCTCCTGAAGATATAGCACGGAAAGCAGCTTTAATATCTACACCTGAATGATCAAAGAAACGAACGTCCTCTTTTGCTAACAATGCATCAACTAAATGTGGTGGTAAATCTTTGTAATCGACTGGTGTTCTGCGTTCTGCTTCGAAACGATCTAACAAAACACCATCAGAAGAAATAATTTCTGATGAAACATAAATATCAGGATTTTCTAAATCACGTACATTGGGAATTTCACCTAACCATCCGTTAGATGTCGCCCAAAAGATTCCGAAAATTCCTAATACGGCACAAAAAAACAGTACCCAAATGGTAACGATTATTTTTTTGGCTAATGAAAAGCTATTGAACTTCTTTTTTGCTTTAGAAGTTGCGCTTGTTTTAGGATTTTTATTGTTTTCCATTCTGTATTATTCAGCTTTATCAACAATCAAACTAATGTCTTCGATTCCTTTCAAATTCTTTGTTCGCATACCTTGCCAAACTTTTAGTTGATAGCGACCAGAGTCTTTTATTGGTAAATTTTCGCGATAAACCAACATCATTTCTTTTGTTGTCATTCCTTTACCAATCCAGCTTCCATCAGGATTTGCAATGTAATACTGTAAGGTATCAATCATTTCATTTCCTTTAGGATCGATGAATTTCGTGAACAAATATAAGTTACTATATTCATACGACGTATTATTTCTTAACACAAATCCAATGTTAACAGCCGAAGGTTTAGGATCTTTTACATCAAACGTAAAGGTTTGAGGCTGATTACTCTTCCATTCGTCTTTCACATCTTTTGTGTCTTGATAATAATGTTTAGCCTCGCAACTAAACAATAAAAAGACTAAAATAAAAAGCAAACTACTGTTGCGTATCATCTGGTTTTGGCCCACGATTAAATCTTTTTTTATTTCGATTCTTCGATTTATTTGGATTCGGTTGAGAATTATTTGCTTGATTCTCGTCCTTAGTTTTCGGTTTTTGTTCAGCATTTTGATTATTTTGCTGAGGTTGTTTTTTTGGTTGTTGAGTTGACTGATTAGCCTGATTTGTTTGATTATTTTGTTGGCTATTATTGCTCGGATTATTCGGTTTTCGCTTTTGTTGATTGCGATTGCGATTATTTCCTTGCGGCTTTTGCTGATCAGTATTTGGTTGAGCTTGTTGCTCTTTCGCCTGAGTTGGCTGTTGCTTCTCTTTTGGCTGATTTTGTTGTTGCTGATTCTGATTAGGATTCGAATTTTTGTTCGGTCTATTTTGATTATTCTTTTTAGACTGATTTGGATTCTTTCCTTGTTTATTTTCAAGACGATTCGCCTTATCTTTCGCTTCGTTAGGCTGTTTTTGTTTTGCCTTCTGAGGTTTTAGATTATTAGCATTCGCCGCAACTTTTTCGTTTCCAGAATTTTGATTATTCTTAATTCTTTTACGTTTTTTGTTCTGTTTTTCTTTACGTTCAAAACGTTCTAAAGAATCTTCACCAATTACATCTGTAAAATCTGGTTTCGATTCCTCTACATTTTTAGCTAAATCTTCTAAAGGTTCAGTTTTTAGACCTTTTGCAGTAATTGCTAAAAACTCTTGAATATCGTCTACCGAAAATTTGTACCAAACAATTCCTCCTTTATCATAAGCGAACCACATTTCTTTCTTGAAAACATCTATTTTAACACAATGTGCCCAACCTTTTTCAGTTTCGAAACGGCTTTCCATTGATGGAAAACTATTTAATGCATCTAAATATGAATCTAATTCAAAATTTAAACAACATTTTAATTTACCACATTGTCCAGCTAACTTTTGCGAGTTAATTGACAATTGTTGATAACGTGCCGCAGCAGTGCTCACAGAGCGGAAATCTGTTAACCAAGTAGAACAACATAATTCGCGTCCACAAGATCCAATTCCACCAACTTTTGCTGCTTCTTGACGATATCCGATTTGTTTCATTTCAATTCTTACGCCAAATTTCCCAGCGTATTCTTTGATTAGTTGTCTGAAATCGACACGTCCTTCTGCTGTATAATAAAATGTTACTTTCGCTCCATCTCCTTGGTACTCAACATCACAAATTTTCATTTCCAAATTAAGGTTTTTCGCCATAATTCGAGAATCAACCATTGTTTGTTTTTCTCTATCACGAAACTCTACCCAAGTTTCTATATCTTTTTGGTTCGCTTTGCGATAAACCTTCTTGACATCTTCCGCAGTCCACGAAAGATTCTTCTTTTTCATTTGGATTCTAACAAGCTCACCCGTAAGTGTAACAACCCCAATATCATGACCGGGCGTTCCTTCAACAGCGATTACATCGCCAATATTTAGAGATATGTTGTTTTCGTTTTTATAATAAAACTTTCGATCGTTTTTGAAACGAACTTCCACAAAATTGAACTTTTCTTGTCCATTTGGAAGTTGCATATTCGATAACCAATCAAAAACTGATAATTTTCCACAACCATCAGTGCCACAAGCACCATTATTGTTACATCCTTTCGGAAGGCCATTAGAAGTTCCACAAGATCCACATCCCATGCTTCTATAATTTTTTTAAATGACAACACAAAGGTATGAAAATATTTTTCTGAATTTGTGAAATCATTTCGGTTATGAAATTGATTTTAAATTGAATCAAAAACTTCTGAAAATGAATAGGTTTGATCTAATCTGATACCTTTTTCTGTTAATTTCAATGTAGCCAATTCGTTGACATGATCGTGTTCAAAAAACAAAATATATTCATTTTCGACTGCTTTTTGTAAAAACGTTCCTTTTTCTTCAACTGTTATTAAAGGTCGTGTATCAAACCCAATGACATAAATTAACGGGATGTGTCCTACAGTTGGGATTAAATCTGCGATATAAACTATTTTTTTGCCTTTGTATGTAATAATTGGCAACATTTGTTTTTCGGTATGTCCATCCACAAATAAAATATCAAAACCAAGTGGAGAATTTTCTAAAATTGATCCATTTTGAGGCAAATCAATCAAATTAAGTTGTCCACTTTCTTGTAGAGGTAAAATATTTTCTTTTAGGAAAGATGCTTTTTCGCGAGGATTTGGATTTACTGCCCAATCCCAATGATTCGCATTCGACCAAAATTTTGCGTTTTTGAATGAAGCTTCTAAATAATTTTTCTCTTTGTTGTATTGAATTGCTCCTCCACAATGATCAAAATGTAAATGCGTCAAGAAAACATCTGTAATATCATCGCGATGAAATCCATGTTTGGCTAAAGAATTATCCAAAGTTGCATCGCCCCATAAATAATAAAAACCAAAGAATTTTGCATCTTGTTTAGTTCCGATTCCAGTATCAATCAATATTAATCGTTCGCCATCTTCGATTAATAGACATCTCATCGCAAGATCAATTAAATTTCTATCATCAGCAGGATTTGTTTTATTCCAAATCGATTTTGGTACAATTCCGAACATGGCACCGCCATCTAATTTAAAATTTCCTGTTTCTATTGTATATAATTTCATTTTTGTGTGATTTTATTTTGTTGAATTTTCGTTTTACGAAGATAAAAAATAGAATATTATTTAAAATAAATATCTATTATAGAATTGAACGACTTAAATTTGCAAAAATTTTGATACAATGGCAAAAGAAGTTCGTGTAAGATTTGCGCCAAGTCCAACAGGTGCGTTACACATCGGAGGAGTCCGTACTGCGTTATACAATTATCTTTTCGCAAAACATAATAACGGAAAATTCTTATTAAGAATTGAAGATACAGACCAAACACGTTATGTGGAAGGTGCTGAACAATATATTATCGATTCGTTGAAATGGTTAGGCTTAACTCCTGATGAAGGTGTTGGTTTTGGTGGAGATTTAGGTTCTTATCGTCAATCAGAGCGTAAAGAAATCTACAAACAATATGTAGACGAATTATTAGCTTCAGGAAATGCATATTATGCGTTTGATACGGCAGACGAATTAGATGCTGCACGTGCAAAAGCAGAAGAAAATAAAGAAACATTTATTTATAACTGGTCGACAAGAGGAAAATTGAAAAACTCATTGTCAATGACGGAAGCTGAAACAAAAGCCTTAATTGAGAATGGAACCCCATATGTGATTCGTTTCAAAATTGATGATTCGCGTACAGTTTTATTGGATGATATGATTCGTGGAAAAATCACGATTGATGCATCAACTTTAGATGATAAAGTTTTGTTTAAATCTGATGGAATGCCAACGTATCACTTAGCCAATATTGTGGACGATCATTTGATGGGAATTTCTCACGTAATTCGTGGAGAAGAATGGTTACCATCAATGGCTTTACATGAATTATTGTATGATGCATTTGGTTGGGAAGCACCTCGTTTCGCACATTTACCATTAATCTTAAAACCAGAAGGAAAAGGAAAATTAAGTAAACGTGATGGAGACAAACACGGATTTCCAGTTTTCCCAATGGAATGGAAAACAGAAGAAGGAATTGCAAAAGGATATAAACAAGAAGGTTATTTCCCAGATGCAGTATTGAATATGTTGGCTTTATTAGGATGGAATTCTGGAACAGATCAAGAGATTTTTACAATGGAAGAATTGATTCAATTATTTTCATTAGAAAAAGTTTCAAAATCGGGTGCACGTTTTTCTCCGGAAAAAGCAACTTGGTTCAATCATCAATATTTACAACAAAAATCTGTTGAAGAATTATTACCATCTTTCGAAGAAGTTTTAAAAGAAAATGGAATCGAAGCGAATCCAGCTTTAGATGCAAAAGTGGTTGAATTGTTAAAAGAAAGAGCAAACTTTGTAAAAGATATTTACGAACAAGGTCAATTCTTTTATATAGCTCCTTCTACTTACGATGAAAAAGCAGCTAAAAAAGCTTGGAAAGATGATTCTAAAGAGATTTTAGGAAAATTTGTTGAAGTTTTAAATTCATCAGAATTTACTTCAGAAGTTTTACACGATGCAATGGCAGAATTTGTTACAACGCAAGAAATTGGATTTGGAAAAATCGGAATGCCTTTACGTCTTAGTTTAGTTGGTGCTTTACAAGGACCAGATGTTCCTGTAATTATGGCAACTTTAGGAAAAGAGGAAACGATTGCACGTATCAACAAAGCGATTGAAGTTTTAGGATAAAATTATTTCTATCATAAATAAAAAAGCCATTTGCAATGCAAATGGCTTTTCTGTTATAAATTGATTTTGACTTCGTCTAATTGATTAAGTTCTTCTTGAGAGAATATTCGATAATTGACTTTAAATGTTTTGCCAAGCGGAACTTCTAACGAAAAACCTCCTGCGCCAATCGCATCAATAACATCTAATTCGAAATGAGCATGTTTCCAATATTCGAACAAATCTTTGTCAATCCAAAATTCAACTCCATCAATTTCTCCAATGCAAACATCTTTGTATCGAAGATAAAATTCTCCTTTTCTGAAACATTGCGGTTGCGTTCCTTCACAGCAACCTCCTGCTTGATAAAGCATTAAATCGCCATGTTTTGCTTTTAATTCATTCAATAAATTAATCGCTTTTTCTGTTGCATCAACACGTTTCATTTTTTGAGATTTTTAATTAATTATTGATTTAGAAGAAACCTAATTTCTTTTTGCTGTAAGAAACTAACATGTTTTTAGTTTGACGATAATGATCTAACATCATTTTGTGGTTTTCACGTCCGATACCAGATTGTTTATAACCTCCGAAAGGCGCTCCAGCAGGATAACTATGATATTGATTAACCCAAACACGACCAGCCTGAATAGCACGTGGAACTTGGTACAATTGATGTGCATCACGCGTCCAAACACCAGCTCCTAAGCCATAAATAGTGTCATTAGAAAGCTCAATAGCTTCTGCTTCATCTTTGAAAGTTGTCACAGCTAACACAGGTCCAAAAATCTCTTCTTGGAAGATACGCATCTTGTTATTTCCTTTAAATAAAGTTGGTTTGATGTAATAACCTGTTTCGCATTCACCTTGTAAATGATTAGCGTCACCACCAGTTAAAACTTCTGCACCTTCTTCTTTTCCTAATTTAATATAACTTAAAATTTTGTCATACTGAATTTGAGAAGCTTGCGCACCAATCATTGTTTCAGGATCAAGAGGATTTCCTGCTTTAATCATATTTACACGTTCTACAACTCGCGCAATAAACTTATCATAAATAGATTCTTGAATCAATAATCGCGAAGGACACGTACAAATTTCACCTTGATTTAAAGCAAATAATACAGCTCCTTCAATCGCTTTGTCTAAGAAATCATCATCATGATCCATTACAGATTCGAAGAATACGTTTGGCGATTTTCCACCTAATTCTAACGTAACTGGAATAATATTTTCTGTTGCATATTGCATCACGAAACGTCCTGTAGCTGTAGATCCTGTAAACGCAGCTTTCGATACTTTAGGATTTGTCACCAATGCGCGACCTAATTCTCCACCAAAACCATTTACAATGTTAACAACTCCTGGAGGTAATAAATCTCCAATTAATTCGAATAAATATAAAATCGAGATAGGAGTAGATTCAGCAGGTTTTAAAACCACACAGTTTCCAGCAGCCAAAGCTGGAGCTAATTTCCAAACCGCCATCAAAATTGGGAAGTTCCAAGGAATAATTTGCGCAACAACACCAATTGGCTCGTGGATAATAATTGAAACTGTATCTTTATCTAATTCGTTGATAGAACCTTCCTCAGCACGAATTACCGAAGCAAAATATCTGAAATGATCGATTGCTAAAGGAATATCAGCATTCAATGTTTCACGAACTGGTTTTCCGTTATCGTAGGTTTCTACAGCCGCAACATTTTGTAGATTTTCTTCGATTCTATCTGCAATTTTATTCAAAATAATGCTTCGTTGTGTTGGCGAAGTTTGACTCCAACTTTTGAAAGCTTCGTGAGCAGCATCTACCGCTTTTGCTAAATCTTCTTCTGAAGAATGCGCAGCTTTTGTAAAAACTTTTCCAGTAAGTGGTGTTACAACATCAAAGTATTTTCCGTTTGTAGGTGGCGTAAATTGACCATTGATGTAATTGTCATAATGATCTTTGAATGTAGGTACATTAACTAAGTTTCCCATTTTATTAAAATTTTTGTGAATTGAATTTTTTCTAATTTATTCAAATTTGTTCAATAATTATGTTTAAAAAAAGTTAATTCTATTTGGTATAAAATTTGTACATTTGGCATCCGTCAATTATTTATTTATGGGGCTGACTGGTTTTGACAGCAAGGCCAATGGGTAAGTAAGCATGTAGTGATAGGTTGTGTACTCACTTTAATCAGGCACTTCAACTTTTTAACTGGCAACGAAGAGTACGCTTTAGCTGCATAATTCTGAATTTTAGTAAGAATTCGCCACGTCTATACAAGGTATAGAAGCTGAATGTTCCTCAAAAGCCTTGACTTACGGCGTTTGATAAAGGAACACGGGAAAGTAAGAATAGAAACCTTAGTGCATCGGATAGGTTTCGAGATTTTAGATGATAAGCGAATGACAGAGTGTTTGTTCTCAGGATTTCGTCGAAAATTAAGAATAGACTAAACATGTAGAAAGCTTATTTGTTGCTTGTTTGGACGCGGGTTCGAATCCCGCCAGCTCCACAAATCTCCTTTAAAAAGTTTTAAAGGAGGTTTTTTTATTAAGAAAACTAAGGTTCCCAAATAATACGTGTCATCACATCAAGGTTGGTTCCGGTATGTTTGGTGATAGGAACTCCAGTAACCAAACCAATCATTAAATTGTGTTGAATAGCCAATCTAATTTGAGGTCTAAAAGTATAATGAAATCCATCGTGGTCAATATCCATATTATTTTCAAGTCCAATAAAGTTTTTCGAATTTGGTAAAACATACATCATACTTGCATTTATAGTTGCTCCAACATCTACTTTTTGCTCTTTATAATGATGTTCAAAAATAGGACCTGTATAGATTAACGTGTTGAAATTTTTAAAATTCTTTGCTCCAATAAAAACAGGATTCATTTTCATACCCGTAAATACAGAGCCTTGATGTCCTATTTTTTTTTAAATTATTGAATTTAAATTCATGAACATAAGCTACTGCCAAAGACATTTTTCGTTTCTCATTTACTAAGAAAGTATATTGAGTTGCTAATTTTAAACCTTCAATTTTATTGTTTGGAACATAAATAGAACCATCGCTATCAGCGCTTTTGTGATTAAAAGAAAAAGGTACTTCAACCTCCAATCCTAAACGATCTGCAACAGTCCATTCATACTCAACAAAACCATTATATTCATTATATCCTTTTTTCGAGGCAACTCCAAATCCTACATTTATCTCAGCTTCTCCTTTTCTTGCTCCCAGATCACGCATCAAATCTGTATTCAAAGGTTCTGCATGTTCAATTTTAGGTTTTAATGTTTTTTGTTGAGGTTGAATGGTGATAATTGAATCATTTTTTGTCTGCGCGTTAGTTGAAATTGTGATTAAAACTGTTGTCAATATTTTAAGAAAAATTTCATTTGTTTATTATTTTGAGGCAAAGGACAAAGAAGATTTAGGATGAAATTAGGAATTGAAGTTTTACCGCTTTAAAAATCTAACCTATTAAATTTTGAAGTTTTTTGATACTTATCATTTTAAGAATAATAAAAACTATCTTATCTTAGTCGGTGAATTAACACCACATTTAAGACAATCAAACAATTATGAGTTCCTACGAATATTATAACTTTCCGATACAGTTGATAAACGGTTTTTTAGATGATTCTAAAAAAGTTTTGATTGATATTTCACATTATTGTATTTATAGAGTTTTTATAGATAATTTCGAGAAATATTCGGGTTCTTTTACAGGTTATCAGAAGGCTTGTGATGATTTTGGAATCGAATTTAAAAATGTTGCAGCAGCTTATCAAAATGGTAAAGATTTGTATGAAGCAACAATAGATAAAAGTCCGATGGTTGGAATGACTTCTGAAATGTATTGGGATTATATGACCAATGAAAAATCTGAATTTGAAAAGGTTTTACTGCTTGGAGATCTTGCTTTTAAAAGCATTTTAGGTGCAAAATCATATATAAAATTGGATAATAAATATTGGTTTAGCCGAATGAATGGTTCTGTAAAATCAATTGCGAAAGAAGAAATTTCTCCAAAACTTCAACGTTATTTGAACGAATATCAAACCAAAAAAATTAAGAATCAATTAATTGCTGGTTGGGGATTAGCTTCATATTCAAGATATAATCGCGGATTTTATGTGAGTTATAAAATGACATTAGATGATTTGGCTTATCATGCAGAAAAGATTAGAAAATCTACTCAAGATAAAAAAATCAAAAATGATGTAAAATCAGCTCACGAAAAAGCATTAGAGAGATTGGAAAAAGAAGGAAAAATTAATTAAGATTTATTTTTTACGACACTATCTCACAAACTGT
>NZ_DEVJ01000028.1:0-9018 GCF_002362875.1 Empedobacter sp. UBA3239
TCGTCACTTGTAGCTTCTCGTGTAATATCTCCAGATAATCGTTTTTTACCAGCTTCTAAAAATTCTTTATTCCACTTATAAAATTGAGATTGTGAAATAGCATATTTGCGGCAAAGTTCAGCTACTGAAATCTCAGCACGTAAGGCTTCCATCACAATTAAAATCTTTTGTTCCGCTGTAAATATTCGTCTTGTATTTTGACGAATATCTTTTACAAATTTTTCAGGAGTTTTCTTTTTTGAATTTGCCATAATTAAAGTTAATGCTTTTTAAAACACTAGCTTAAATTTTAGGTCTTAGATGTCCACTTTTTGCTGACGATTTACAGAATACCGACAGTAGAGTTTTTCTCATATATGTTAGTGTTAATTAGTAATCGAATATACTCCTTTTTTTGTAAATGATTGATATTTAACAAAAAAATAATATTCTGCTATAGTAATTACGTTTAAAAGAATTGCACGCCAAAAAACATTAAAATAAAAAAGGAGCTAATTAATAGCTCCTTTTCCTTTTTGATATATTTTAAAATTTAGTACGCTTTTGCATATAAAACTCTGTATTTTGCTGGTTTTCCAGAGAAAACATCTACTCCTTCAGTAGGCGTTTCAAAAGCTTGAGGAATACAACGAATTGTTGCTTTCGTCTCATTTTTTATAGCTTCTTCTGTTTCTTCTGTACCATCCCAGAGAGCAGAAACAAAGCCACCTTTATTTTCAATTATATTTTTGAATTCTTCAAAAGTTGTTGCTTCTGTTGTGTGAGTATCTCTAAAATCTGACGCTTTTTGGAATAAATTAGTTTGAATATCTTCTAACAATTTTTCTACTTCAGTTGACACATTATCCAACGCAATAAATTGTTTTTCTAATGTATCACGACGAGCAACCTCAACATGACCTTTTTCTAAATCTTTAGGTCCAATTGCAATTCGTACAGGAACACCTTTCAATTCGTATTCAGCAAATTTCCAACCTGGTTTCGTTTTATCATCATCATCAAATTTGATCGAAATTCCTTTCGCTTTCAATTCAGACGAAAATTTATCCACCACTTGACGAATTTCTTCTAATTGTTCTTCTGTTTTATAAATTGGAACAACTACAACTTGAATTGGTGCTAATTTTGGAGGTAAAACTAATCCTAAATCGTCAGAATGCGTCATAATTAATGCACCCATCAAACGAGTAGAAACACCCCAAGAAGTTGCCCAAACATATTCTTGTTTTCCTTCTTTGCTTGCGAATTTAACATCAAAAGCTTTTGCAAAGTTTTGCCCTAAAAAGTGAGAAGTTCCCGCTTGTAAAGCTTTACCATCTTGCATCAACGCTTCGATTGTATAGGTATCATCAGCACCTGCAAAACGCTCAGAATCTGACTTTCTTCCCTTTACAACTGGAATTGCCATAAAATTCTCTACAACATCCGCATATACTTCTTGCATTTGTTGCGCTTCCGCAATTGCTTCTTCTTTTGTTTCGTGAGCTGTATGCCCTTCTTGCCATAAAAACTCGGCAGTTCTCAAAAACAAACGCGTACGCATTTCCCAACGAACAACATTTGCCCATTGATTAATCAGAATTGGTAAATCGCGGTACGACTGAATCCAACCTTTGTATGTACTCCAAATAATTGCTTCTGAAGTTGGACGAACAATTAATTCTTCTTCTAATTTTGCTTCTGGATCTACAATTAATTTTCCTTTATTATCAGGATCATTTTTCAATCGATAATGCGTTACAACCGCACACTCTTTCGCAAAACCTTCTGCATTTTTTTCTTCGGCTTCGAATAAACTTTTAGGAACAAATAAGGGGAAATAAGCATTTTGATGACCTGTTTCTTTAAATCTTTTGTCTAATTCTGCTTGTAGTTTTTCCCAAATAGCATAGCCATATGGTTTGATCACCATACACCCTCTAACCTTCGAATTCTCAGCTAAATTTGCTTTTACAACAAGCTCATTGTACCACTTAGAATAATCCTCAGCACGAGTTGTTAATTTTGCCATAATCTTTTATATTTGTTGATAAGTTTCGTATCTTTACTTGGCATTAAAATTGCCTATAAATTTATGCAAATTTAATTATTACAAACGATGTAAATTTATAATTATGAACAAAGTTTATAAAATTTCTAATAAAATTTCTGCAACTACATTAATTCTTGTGGCTGCATTAGGAATTTCATCTTGTTCGACTTATCAACCAAGTGGTTACGAAAGCGACGGAGTTTATTATAATCCGAAAACAGATAAAACCTATCAACAAGCTCAACTACAACATGGTAACGAGCAAGGAGAACAAGAAAATAAAGGGGAAATAAAAATTGGTAGTCCATACTTCGATGCAGAAGGAAATGGTGCTGAACAATTTTATTACCAAGATGATGTTGATAGCACAAATGATAATACTCAATCTAAATCAGCAACCAAAGTTAAAATTAACGGATATGGTTTAGGTGGTTACAATTATTTTGGAAACAACGACTATACATTAACTTATAACGGATCGAGTAATTATAACTGGGGACGTAATGATGGTGTAGAAATTAATATCTGGAACAACTATCCTTGGTACAGCTACGGATGGGGAGGTTTCTATAATCCATATCGTTGGGGATATTACAATCCTTGGTATGGTGGATGGTACGGAAACGGATTTGGTATTTCATTCGGATGGGGATGGAACGATCCATGGTATAATGGATATTATGGTTGGGGTTGGAATAGACCTTACTACGGTGGATATTACGGAGGTTACTACGGATGGAACAATTGGTACGGATATCCAGGGTACTACAATGGATATTATGGATACAATCGTCCAAGAGGAATTTATTCTCAACCAGGTTACAGAAACGGTGGTCGTTTAAATAACACGATTAATTCTACTCGTCCTATTGGAAGTTTAAATGGCAGAAACAACCAAATCTCTACAGGTTTAAGACCAACTCGTGATAATACAATTAACAATACAACACGTCCAACTCGCGAGGTAAGACCAGGTTCAGACCAAAGTCAAATTAATGGAACTCGTCCTACAAGACAGGTTAGATCTTCTGTTAATCAAGGACAAATGAATAATACACGTCCAACTCGTGAAGTAAGACCAAGTGTAGACCAAAGTCAAATTAACGGAACTCGTCCTACAAGAGAAGTTAGACCTACTGTTGATCAAGGGCAAATGAATAACACGCGTCCAACTCGTGAAGTAAGACCGGCACAAACACAACAGCCTACTTACAACACAAGACCGACTCGCGAAGCTCAACAATACCAACAACCAACGAGAAGCTATGAAAGAACAAATAGCATGAACAATTCTCGCCCATCATATTCTACACCTTCTCCAAGTAGAGGTAGTAGTATGAGTAGCGGAAGCATGGGAGGTGGTTCTCGAGGAAGTAGCACAGGAGGAGGCTCTCGTGGTGGAAGAAGATAACTAGATTTAGATCATATATAAATGAAAAAAATATTATTAAGCCTTTGTACCTTAGCTGGTACATTGGCTTTTGCACAACAGAACAAAGGATACGAAACTCAGTATTCTACAAATGCTATAAATTTATATTCGCAAGATATTAACAGCGGAAATGCTAAATATATTGGTGTTGGTGGAGCTGTTGGTGCATTAGGAAGTGACATTACTTCTGTCGAGCAAAACCCTGCTGGATTAGGAGTAGCAATTAACTCTGATGTCCAAGTAACAGCTGGTGTTTCTACTTTTAGCAACAAAACTAATTTCGGAACAAATACCAAAGAATCTGAAAGTAATTTTGATTTCCAACAATTTGGAGGAACATTTGTTTTTGCAAATGAAGCTTCAAAATGGAATCGTTTCACAGTTGGTGTCGCTTATCTTAATCAGCGTTTAGACAATTATTCATCAATTGGAACAAATGAAGGTATTAAATTTTCTGAACCAAATGGAACTTTCAATGGTTACATTAAAGATATTGATGGATACAAATCTAAATTCTCTGTTAATTTAGGAACAAGTTATGACGACAAAATTTATTTGGGGTTTGGATTAAACTTCCACGAAACTAACTATTCGGGTTACGAACAATATGCAGAGCGTGATGACGAGAATGGAAAAACCTACGTATACAATGCAGATGGAGCTCCATATAGTGAAATTGGGCAAGGATTTTCTTTCTCTTTAGGTGCTATTTATAAAGTGAATCACAATGTACGTTTAGGTGCGGCTTATCATTCTCCAGTTTGGTACAATGTTTCGGAAGATTATTATGCAGCAAACTTCATCAATAACGGAACTGCTGTAGATTCTTATTATATGTATTCTTCTGATTATGATATGACTCGTGGTGGACGTCTTGTAGGAAGTTTAGGTTTTGTTGTGGGTAAAAATTTATCTCTGGGTGCTGATTATACCTATCACATGAACAATGATACAAAATTAAAACCATCACAATATTTTAATTCTTCTAATAATTTTATCAATGATTTTGTAAAAAATTCAAGTGAAGTTAGAGTTGGTGCGGAATACCGTGTAGATCGTTTCAAAGTAAGAGCTGGTTATAATTATATAACTTCTCCTTACAAAGATTTTACAATGGATATTGCAAACGAAAATAATGTTGTAACAAACGCTGCTGTTTTATCGAAAGCATTTCAAGGAGATATTAATCGTGCAAGTTTTGGTTTAGGATATGATTTTGGAGGATTCTATATAGATGCAGCTTATCAATATCAAACTCAAAAATATCAACAATTGATTGGTGGAACAGATTATATTAATACTAATAATGAATTTGTTTCTTTACCTAACACTTACGCTCCAAAAGTTAAATTAAACAACAATTTATTCTTATTGACATTAGGTTGGCAATTCTAATAAAGAAAATAGATATAAAAAATCGGATGAAATTCATCCGATTTTTTTGTAGTACTAAATATTAACTTATCATAGTTTTAAACAAAAACTATTAGTTTATTCTTTTTATAGAAGACATTCCAGAAGTGCTCACTTTCGTTTTCAAACCATTTTCGTCTACATAACGAACAGAACTCGCTCCAGAACTATCAGCAGTCAAACTATTCACAGCCCAAACTGTTGTAGAACTTGCTCCAGAACAATCAACTATTACATTTGCAGCTTTTAAATCTTTTCCTATAAAAGAAGAAGCTCCCGAAACCGAAATATTCAGATCTTGTACATTTCCAGAAATCTTCATACTTGAAGCTCCAGAATTATCCACAGAAATAGAATTCGAAACAACATCTAATTTTAAATTACTAGCTCCTGATAAATCAACAGCCATTTTTTCTACTTTCTGCGTTGGCAAAACGGTAACACTCGTTGCTCCTGATAGATCAAACGAACGTAATTTTTGATGAGGGAATTTAATTTTAATAGAAGAATTTTTCAAGTTTACGGTTCCATTAATTTTCATAACCAAAACACCATTTTTCACTTCAGTCGTGATTCTATTCATAATATTATCTGGCGCTTCAACAGAAATTTCACCATTATAATTACCATCAGAAACAGTAACACTTATTGCACTGCTTACATCAATTCCTTCAAAAGAAGATATCTTACGCATTTCTGTAACTGTATTACTACTTGCCTCTACTCGGTCTAAATAATTAGAAACTGGCGATTTAGAATTCAAATCAACCGAACAGCTCGCAAATCCTAACGAACTGAATATTAAAATTGGAAGAAAAATGTATTTCATATTGATGTCTTTTATTATTAAGACGTATTAACTTCTAAAAAGTTACAAAAAATATTCACTTTATTCAAATTTGTAAATCAATCCATACAAATATTTAGTAATTTCGCTAACTATGAAAATCATCAGTTACAATGTAAATGGAATTCGCGCTGCGATGACAAAAGGTTTGGTTGAATGGTTAGAAGCTGCACAACCAGATGTTTTATGTATTCAAGAAACAAAAGCTATGCAAGAACAAGTGGACACAAAGCCTTTTGAGGAATTGGGTTATCACATTTATTGGCATGCAGCAGAAAAAAAAGGATACAGCGGAGTGGCTATTTTCTCGAAAATAAAACCAAATCATGTACAAATAGGAACTGGAATAGATTATATTGACAGAGAAGGCCGCGTTTTGAGACTTGATTTTGACAATGTTTCGGTAATTAGTTTGTATTTGCCAAGTGGAACAAATATTGATCGATTAGATTTTAAATTACAATTTTGCGAAGATTTTAAAGACTATATCAAAGAGCTTAAAATCTCTCATCCAAACATTGTAATTTGTGGAGATTATAACATTTGTCACGAAGCAATTGATATTCACGATCCTGTTCGTAATGCAAAAGTTTCTGGTTTTTTACCTATCGAAAGAGAATGGATGACTGCTTTTCTTGATGAATGTAATATGATTGATTCTTTTCGTTATTTTGTAAAAGAACCTCATCATTACTCATGGTGGTCTTACCGTGCAAATGCGCGTAACAACAACAAAGGTTGGAGAATCGATTACAATATGGTGAGTAATACATTAGAAAAAAATATGACGCGTGCAACGATTTTACCAGATGCGAAGCACTCAGATCATTGTCCTGTTTTATTAGAATTAGACGTTTAAGATTATATAAATGAAAAAAATTGTACTTTGTTGTTTAACACTTTTTGCCATTGCAAGTTGCGTTCCTCAGAAACAACACCAAGAATTGGAAGCTAATTATTACAGAGCTTTAGACGATCAATCAAATACATCTAAAGATTTGACATTAGCGAATTTGAAAATCGAGAATCTTGAAAAAGATTTAGCAAAAACAAAAAGCGAATTATACATCAAAGATACAGCTTTGACAAATGCGCAAGCTATGATTAGAATGGCTCAAAAAGAACATGATACTAATTTGCAAGAATTGTATTCTGCATTGAATAGTTCTGGAGAAAAATCAAAACTTTTCTATACTCAATTAAACGAAAAAGAAAAGCAAGTTGCAGAATTAACGCAAAAAGTAAAAGATTTAGATGCTAAGATTGATCAAAAAGATACAGAAATCTTCAATCTAAAAAGACAAATCTTAACACAAGAGATTAACCAAAAGGTTTCGGAAGCAACTGCAACGCCTCCTAAAACAACAACTCCAGCAAAACCAAAAACAACAACAAAAAAGTAAATATAAAAGTCTTATCATAATTGGTAAGACTTTTTTTATTCTCTAAATCGAAGTAACTTTGCAAGAACTAAAAAGTTTTAATGAAAGTTATTTGCGAAACAAAAAGTTTGGTATTACGAGAGTTTTTCGAAATTGATGCATTCGAATTATTTCAATTAAATTCTGACAAAGAATTGATGAAAATCGTCAACGAAAAACCATATAAATCTGAAGACGAAGCGAAGTTTTTTATCGAAAATATGGAGAAACATTACCAAGAACATGGTTTTGGTCTTTGGGGTGTTCACGAGAAAAAAAGCGGACGATTTGTTGGTTGGGGAGGTTTGCGTCAAACAAAATACGGCGCAGTTATCAACATTCGTCTGAAACGTAAATTTCAGAACAAAGGTTACGGAACAGAAGTTTTGAATACGATTGTAGATTATGCAAAAAATGAATTGAAATTAGATAAAATTGCTGCAAAAGCAAATGCAAATCAACCCGAAACGTTAAAACTTTTACAAAAATCTAAACTTCAACAATCAGAAGAAAATGAGTTAATTTTTAAAATATAATACACCTTTTACTTAACATAAAAGGTGTTATAAACGTTTTTTACCTTAGGTTATTTATTAAAAGTGTATTCAATATTACTCCAAAAGACAAATTCATCTTTAGATGTTAATTGTTTTGGAGAAGATACTACAAAAGGAAAAATATCATTGTATGTTACTTTACCGTATTTACTTCCTTTATTATACAAAGTTTCGTTTGTTTCTTTATTCTTAATAATTAAGGATGTTTGATAGTTTTTGTAAATATTTAGAGATTCCTTTGTTTGATCTATAGAACCTAAGATAACTTTTTTATTTCCTTCATCTATCAGAATATTGTTTCCATCTTTCGTATACTTATATTTTTGGATAGAAAGATTTTCATTGATAATAATCGAGTCTTTTTTTAATTGAATAATCTTAATTGATGGATCATTATAAAAAGACCATTGTTTCTTAAAAAAAAGATCTGCTTCTGTTGGATATTCTATCCCTTCTGTACCTTTATAATATTTTTGGTCAAGAATTGTATAATTAGCAGAAAATTTATAAATATCTTCTTTATTAGGTTCTGGGTTTACAGGTGCTGAATCGTCATCATTATTACATGAAAAAATAATAAATAAACTAGGTATTAATAATAAATATTTCATAATTAATTTAAAGGGATGTAATTAAATTTATAATCAGGTATTAACGTGTATTTAATGAAATACTACCTGAGTTTGATTTGCTTTCTCTTAAAATAGTTTTTTTTCTATTAAATTATACGTTTGAAATAATGTATTTTGTTTAATGATATTTTCAAGTGAGAGTAAAACATTTTGGTATCCCTGGTCTGAATTTCATTTTTTATTAAAAAAATAAAAATAAGTATTTTGTAAATAATAATTTATTATTTTTCAATAAAAATGAAATATTTTATTTATCTATCATTTGTTATATTGTCTTCATGCTTAGTTATGCCTAAGTATTATTTGCATACAGAAAAAAGTTTAAACAATTTTTCTATAAAAGGCGAAGATAAATTTGTCTTAATAAAGAATAATTTTTATTCAGTAGGTGCTGATTTTTCTAATAAAGTAGATTCTGATTTTTCTAATATTATTAAAAATCTTTCACTTAATCCAAGTTTTTTAGAATTTAGTAATGAGAAATTTATTCATCATTTAAATGAAGAACAATTGGATATAATTAGAAATGAAACAAAATGTGAATACATATTACTAATTCAAACTATTTTAAAGCCTAGTATTTTGCATCAAAAAAGTTTTACATCTATAACTACATATGAGAAAAATAAAGAGAGAGAATACCATGTTATTTTACAATTAATATGTAATCTTCCCCTTGTTAAG
>NZ_DEVJ01000069.1:0-94125 GCF_002362875.1 Empedobacter sp. UBA3239
TTGAGACAGCCTCTTTTTTTATTCTATAATTGTTATTTCTTCAACTCCAAGAAAGCATCAAAACCTTTTTCAAATTCTTCTAATGTCACTAAATGTGTCATATCAGCATCAAAAATTTGCTCGATATTTCCGTTTTGTTTTTGAAGATTTTCTACAAATTCAATCTGAAATTTTGGTTCGATCACATCATCTTTTAAACCTGTGAAAATTAAATTTGATTTTGTTGGAACTCCCTTTAATAATTGTTCTGGCAAAAATGGTTTTAAACGTTCTACTGCAATTACAGCAGGATTAAACATCAAAACTGGAACATTTAATAGTAATCCCAAATAATAACTTATCATTCCGCCTAAACTTGTTCCTGCAATAAATTCGATTGGTTCTTTTGTAAAATATTCTACCAAATCTTGAATCAAAGTTGGTGCATTATCGTAATCAATTGTTGGTGCGTAACATTCTCCCAAAGAATCTAAATATTCTCTCTTTTCATCTGTTACAAAACCTTGGTAGCCGTGTAAGTATGCAAATTTCATTTGTTTAAAATTTTAATAATTTGATACTGAAAACTTTCAGTAGTTAATGTAAAAATACTAAAAAACCCTTTCCGAAAATTTCAGAAAGGGTTAAAGTTATATAAAAAATCTTTTTAGTTTACTGATTCAGTTTCCTCTACAGATTCTTCTTTTTGAGTATTTGGTAATTCTCCTTTGAACAAGAACGAAATAATTTCTTTGTTCACTGTGTCTAACATTCTTTGGAAGATATGGAAAGATTCTTGTTTGTAAACAACCAACGGATCTTTTTGTTCATAAACCGCATTTTGAGACGTTTTACGTAAATCATCAACATCACGTAAGTGCTCTTTCCAGTTATCATCAATCAAGCTTAATACAACTGATTTTTCGAAATCTTTGATTAAAGTTTTTCCTTGAGATTCGTATGCTTCTTTCAAATCACAAACAACTGTCATTTGACGAATTCCGTCTGTAAATGGCACTTGAATACGAGAGAACATATGTCCTTGATTTTCGAAAACATTCGAAATTACAGGGAAAGCTGTTTCTGCAACATATTTCATACGTGCTTTGTAATCTTCAATTGCTGCGTCGTACGTAATATTTGTTAAATCTTTGATTGATTTAGATCTAAATTCGTCTTCTGTAACAGGAGTTCCCATTGTAAAGAATTTAATTAAATCTAATTCATATTGACCAAAATCTTCGAAATCTTTGTTAGATTTTACAACAGAAGCTGCAACATCATAAATCATGTTTGCAATATCAACTTCCAAACGATCTCCGAACAATGCATTGTGACGACGTTTATAAATTACTTCACGTTGTTTGTTCATTACATCATCATACTCTAACAAACGTTTACGAATACCGAAGTTGTTTTCCTCCACTTTTTTCTGTGCACGCTCGATAGATTTTGTAATCATAGAATGTTCAATCACATCACCATCTTTATGTCCCATACGGTCCATTAATTTTGCAATCCTTTCTGAACCGAATAAACGCATTAATGAATCTTCTAATGAAACGAAGAATTGAGATGATCCTGGATCTCCTTGACGACCAGCACGACCACGTAACTGACGGTCTACACGACGAGAATCGTGACGTTCTGTACCAATAATTGCTAAACCTCCAGATTCTTTTACTTCTTTCGTCAATTTAATATCGGTACCACGACCAGCCATATTGGTTGCAATAGTTACAGCTCCTGGTTTACCAGCTTCTGTTACAATATCAGCCTCGCTTTTATGTAATTTCGCATTTAATACGTTGTGATTAATTCCACGTAATTTTAAAGCTTTTGATAATAATTCAGAAATCTCGACATTGGTTGTACCAACTAAAACTGGACGTTTGTCGTCTTGAGATAAACGAACAATTTCCTCGATTACTGCTTTATATTTTTCACGATTTGTTTTGAAAACAATATCGTTTTTATCGTTACGTAAAATTGGGCGGTTTGTTGGAATAGAAACAACATCTAATTTATAAATTTCCCAGAACTCACCTGCCTCAGTTTCCGCTGTACCAGTCATACCTCCTAACTTGTTGTACATACGGAAATAGTTTTGTAATGTAATCGTCGCAAACGTTTGTGTCGCTGCTTCAATTTTTACATTCTCTTTCGCTTCAATTGCTTGGTGCAATCCATCAGAATAACGACGACCATCCATAATACGACCTGTCGATTCGTCAACGATTTTTACTTCACCTTCCACCACAACATACTCGATATCTTTTTCGAATAATGTATATGCTTTTAACAATTGGCTTAATGTATGAATACGCTCAGATTTGATTGAGAAGTCTCGGAAAAATTCTTCTTTCATTTGAAGAATTTCTTCTTTCGTTTTTCCTGAATTTTCAATCGCTCCAATATTTGTCGAAACATCTGGTAAAATGAAGAAATTTTCATCTTCCATACCTTTAGACAAATACTCAATTCCTTTATCTGTTAAATCTGATTGATTTTGTTTTTCATCAATAACAAAGTATAAATGCTCATCAACTTTTGGCATTTCACGGTTATTATCCTGAATAAAATGCGCTTCTGTTTTTTGTAATTGAGCACGAATACCATCTTGAGATAAGAATTTGATTAATGGTTTGTATTTTGGTAAACCACGGTAAACTTGGTATAATTTGAAACCACCTTCTTTTAAATCTCCTTGTTTGAATAATGTTTTTGCTTCGTTCAATGTTTTTCCTAACATCTCACGTTGCATTTGATATAAACGATCAATTTTTGGTCTTAATACATCAAATTCGTGACGATCTCCTTGTGGAACTGGACCAGAAATAATCAATGGTGTACGAGCATCATCAATTAAAACTGAATCGACCTCATCGACAATCGCAAAATTTAATTCACGTTGTACCAAAGCATCTGGAGTGTTTGCCATATTGTCACGTAAATAATCGAAACCAAATTCATTATTTGTTCCATAAACAATATCAGATGCATACGCATTGCGACGACCTGGAGAGTTTGGTTGGTGATTATCGATACAATCTACTGATAAACCATGGAAAGAGAAAATTGGACGCATCCACGCCATATCACGTTTTGCCAAGTAATCATTCACCGTTACTAAGTGAACTCCACGACCAGTTAATGCATTTAAGTAAATTGGTAAAGTTGCAACCAACGTTTTACCTTCTCCTGTTTGCATCTCCGCAATACGACCTAAGTGTAAAGCCGTACCACCAATAAACTGAACATCGTAATGAGACATATCCCATGTTACTTGACGACCAGCTGCATCCCAAGAGTTTTTCCAGATTGCAGTGTTATCATCTTTAAGAGAAACGAAATCGTGTCCACGATTTACCAAAACTTTATCAAACTCAGAAGCTGTCACTTCTAACGTTTCGTTTTCAGTAAAACGTTTTCCTGTTTCGCGCATTACAGCAAAAGCATCTGGCAAGATTTCTAATAAAATCTTCTCTTCGACTTCGTATGCTTCTTTATTGATTTTATCTATTTTAGCGTATAAATCTTCTTTTACACCAAAATCTTCTGTTTCCTCAACTTGTTTTTTTAACTCTTCAATTTGAGTTTTAAGATCTTTTGTAGCTTCAACTAATTGAGCTTTAAATCCATCTGTTTTTTCTCTTAATTCATCAATTGTTAATGAACTAAGCTTTTGACCAGCTTCATTCGCTAAGTCAACATATTTTCGTAATTCTTTTACATCTTTAGCATTCTTATCACCTAAGAAACCTTGTAAAATTTTGTTTAAAATATTCATATTTTTCTGCGTTCTTCGTCAAAATTAGCCACAATATATTTGAGACTAATTAAGATGCAAATATACGTTAACTATGTTAGTTATAGATTATAGAATCGAAAAAAGCCCCAATTTGGGCTTTTTTATTTTTAATATTCGTCCTCGTTCCAAAGGAAATCGTCGTCCGTTGGATAGTCAGCCCAAATTTCCTCAATGCTTTCGTAAGAATCTCCTTCATCCTCAATAGATTGTAAGTTTTCTACAACTTCCAAAGGTGCACCAGTACGAATTGCGTAATCAATTAATTCATCTTTTGTTGCTGGCCAAGGTGCATCACTTAAATAAGATGCTAATTCTAAAGTCCAATACATAGCTTATATTTTTTATTATTAGTAGAGACAATTAAACTCTAATTTATTTTCTAAAATTTGATTTTTTGCAAATCAAATAATCTGCCAAAGTCAAACTGTCAGTATTTATGTTAAAATTAAATTTTTTCGTTCTCTATATTTATTTAATTTTATGCCTAAATATAACGAAAATGGACACGAATATAACAAAATTATTTGCAATAAAATATCCAATTATTCAAGGTGGTATGATTTGGAATAGTGGTTGGCGATTAGCGTCAGCTGTAAGTAATGCTGGAGGACTAGGTTTAATAGGTGCTGGAAGCATGTATCCTGATGTTTTACGCGAGCATATAAAGAAGTGTAAAGCTGCTACAAATCATCCTTTTGGCGTTAATGTTCCAATGCTTTATCCGAATATTGAAGAAATTATGCAGATTATTGTGGAGGAAGATGTAAAAGTTGTTTTTACTTCTGCTGGAAATCCAAAAACGTGGACAGAAACTTTAAAAAAAGAAGGAATAACTGTTGCGCATGTTGTCAGTAGTGCCAAATTTGCACAAAAATCACAAGATGCAGGTGTCGATGCTGTCGTGGCAGAAGGTTTTGAAGCTGGTGGACATAATGGCAGAGAAGAAACGACTACACTTTGTCTTATTCCGAATGTGAAACGTCAAATCAATATTCCGTTAATTGCTGCTGGAGGAATTGGAACAGGTTCTCAAATTTTAGCTGCATTTGCGTTAGGTGCAGATGGAGTACAAATTGGTTCTCGTTTTGCCGCAACGCAAGAATCGTCTGCGAATCAAGCTTTCAAAGATGTGATTGTAAATGCACAAGAAGGCGATACGCAACTTACATTGAAAGAATTAGCGCCTGTTCGATTGATTAAAAATGATTTTTATAATCAAGTTCAAGAAAAATATCAACAAGGTACAACCGCAGAAGAATTGAAAGAGCTTTTAGGTAGAGGTCGTTCTAAGAAAGGAATGTTTGAAGGTGATTTGGTGAATGGAGAATTAGAAATTGGTCAAGTTTCATCATTAATCGATTCTATTCCGACAGTTGCAGAAGTTTTTGACGATTTATTAGTAGATTATCAAACTGCAAAAGATAAATTAATTCGATTATAATCATCACAATTTTATATTTTTACAAGGATGCAAAAGCATCCTTTTTTAATTAGCATAAATGATGAAACAACTTTTAAATATTGTATTTTTCTCTTTTTCGATTATTAGTTTTGGTCAACAATCTGATCAAGAAAAGTCAGAAAATGGAGCAACCATAAAATGGCAGAAATATGAAATTAACAACAATAAATGGGGCGAACACAAAATAAAAAAAGGTGTATATTCACAAAGAATTTTCACAACCGACACAGCGGCTGGTTGGAAATGGCAAACACCTGGCAAGAAATATGGCGTGGTGGGTTATCCTGAAATTTGGTTTGGGGAAAGTGCTTGGTTTAATTTAGCTGACATCAAAACTGATAATTATTTCAAGAATATAAATGAGGTAAAAACTTTTGAAGTTGAGTATAAAACGAAGTTAAAAGTTAATGACAAAAAATATAATTTAGCTTTTGATTTTTGGTTACACAATTCGCCAAAAGTCGCTCTACAAACCATCGGAATTGAAGTGATGGTTTGGGAAGATTATAATAAATTCAAGCCATTTGGTAAAAAAGTTGGAAATATTTTTACAACATTTGGACAATATGATATTTACAGAGATCATATCATCAAAAAAGATTTGAATACAAGCTGGGATTATATTGCTTTTGTTCGAAAAGAAAAACGAACTTCGGGAAAAGTAAATGTGATGGAGTTGATAAATGAGATGAATAAACGAAATTATATTGGGCAAAACGTCTATTTATCTTCGTTTGAATTCGGAACTGAAATTCTAAATTCTACGGGAAATATTTTGGTTGAACAATATGAATTAAAAATAGAATAAAAAAAGCTGTCAAAATTTGACAGCATTTCATTTATAATCTTCCTTGTTCTTTTAATTTCCAATAACGCATTAGTCCATTAACAGACATCCAGCATGGATTGGCATATTCATACACCTGAATTTGATCTTCTGTCAAACCTAAATCTTTATAGTTTTTTGTGACATAATCGATAAAAACAGGCACAATTTCTTCTGTCGGAATTTGATCATCATACATCGGTTTGATATAATTAGACCAATCATCCAACGATTTTTCTAATTGATCAAAATGATTTTCTAAATCTTCGTGATAGCCATAATGCGTCGGATAAATTCCTTTTGCATTAATTTTTCTCAATTTAGCAATCGATTCTTTCCACAATTCGATATTAATATCTGGTGGCGGACAAGGCGGTACAACAGGTCCGTTTTCGATCTTCACTCCTGCTACATCTCCTGTAAAAATAACATCATCCAACACATAAGCATTGTGATGAACAGCGTGTCCAGGCGTATAAACAGTCTGAAAAAACGCATCACCAAACTCCACACTTTGTCCATCTGCCAAACCAACCAAATATTCTTCGTCAATTGGTTTCATTTCTCCCCACAAACGATCCATATCATCGCCATAAATCATTTTTGCAGATTCCCACAATTTTTCAGGATTTTTCAGATGTGGCAAACCAATCGGATTTAAGAAAATTGTTGCGCCATGTTCTGTAAATTTCCATGCAGCACCAGCGTGATCAAAATGAATATGTGTAATTAAGATATTTTCGATATCGATTACTCGCCAACCTAACGCTTCAATACCAGCTTTCAAATTCTCAAAAGTTGAATATGGTCCTGGATCAACCAAAATTGGTCCTTGATCTGTTTCGATTAAATAAGTTGCGATTGCTTCGTTTTCATTCTGAAAATTAAGATCGATTGTATGTATTTTTGGCATGTTATAATATTTCTTCTATGGTATAATTGATTCCGTTAAATTCTAATTTATCTCCAGCTCGTTTTCCAACTAAAGCATCAAAAATAGGCGCTTGTGTACTAATTCCCACAAACTTTTTATTTTCCCATTCAAAATCTTTGAAAGATAAACCAATTACAAAATTCACTTTATCTGTAAACACAACATTTCCTTCTGTAATTTCGTCAATCAATTCAGGTTTTAATGCTTTAAAATTTTCTAAATCTTCAGTTGCTTGATTGATACGAACTCGTAAACTTCTCGCCGCATCTGTCGATTGACTTTGTTGTGCAAAATCATCTAACTCTAAACTTGATTCTTCGTCTAAATCTGCACCTTCTGCATAAATTTGTTCCGATTCTTTTAACGCATCAATTTCATTTTGTTTCAATTGAATTAAATGTTGAATAACATCTTTTCTAATATGTTTTTTATTCATTTTTGTAGTTTTATGTTAGTATAAACTTACAAAAAATAAAAAACTCCTAAAAGTATTTTTAGGAGTTTTATCGTTTAATTAAGATATTCGGTAATGTAATCTTCTAATTCAAATTTTGTCATAGCTTGATCATGGAAAACCTTTTTCTCGCCTTTATTATAAATGATTGTTACAGGAATATTTCCTGCCCATTTCGGATCAAATGACGGAATCCATTCATTCATTCGTTTGGTATCATCCAACAAAACAACTTCTGCATTTATCTTATATTCAAACATAAACTTCTTCACTTTATCGATAATTTTTGGTCGATCCAACGAAACCAACAACATCTTAAAATTTGGATTGTCTTTGTATTTTTCATTAATTTCCATAAACGCTGGAATCTCCTCCACACAAGGCGCACACCACGTTGCCCAAAAATTAACCACCACAACTTGATCTTTATAATTTGCTATTTTATCGTGCAAAGCTTCATATTTTACCGTTTCTACAGATTGTGCATTTACAGTAGAAAAAGCCAAAATTCCCATTAAACCTAGGAAAGAAAATAGTTTCATATTTATTTTTTAAAAATATTTATTCAAATGTAATAGAACAAGAATCAATCCAAGCTATTTTTCTCTAAATTTTGTTGAATAGAATATTAAACCGATTTTTGTAAAAAAATAATCAATTTGTTTTCAAAAGAAGATGCTTATCGCATAAAAAAGGATTTTTGGATTTCGTATGGAACGTATATGAAATTGCAGATGAATGCCGAAGGAACGCGTATTAATTGGATAAATTACAAAACGGATGTAAAAGGTGTTTATTTCAGAACGGATGTCGAACGCAAGTTTGCAGAGGTTTCTATTGAAATTTCGCATCCAGATCCGTCCGTTCAACTGATGATTTATGAACAGTTTGAGGAATATGAAAATGTTTTGGAAAGTTATCTTGGCGAAAAATGGATTTGGACAAAAGAAGATTATGATGAAGATGGAAAAATGATTTCAACGATAAAAATGCGTCTAGAAAACATTAGTATTTTTAGAGAAACCGATTGGCCGCAGATTATTCCGTTCCTAAAAGATCGAATGATTAATTTGGACGAATTTTGGTGCGATCACAAAGATAGTTTTGAAATTTTCAAAGAATTATAAAGCAAAAGAAGCTCAATATTGAGCTTCTTTTTTATTTCAATTTAAGCAATCTCGCAGGTGAAATTCTCGATTTCTAATAATTCATTCGTTTCTTCCAAAACTTCGTTTCGTTGTTCATTGGATAAGTTTAATGAATCTAAAAACTTATTATTTTGTTGTAAATCTTTCACCAAAATACATTCTTTCGACAAAAGAACTTTTTCTTGCTCTGGTGTCAAAGTCGTTAAACATGTAATTGGATACAAAGCCGCATTATCAACCAAATATTTGATACTATTTGTTTCAGGATAATCCCAAGAAATCAATCCAATTCCATAATAATTTGCAAAATCTATACTATCCGTCGTTAAATACGCATTCGTTACCAAGAAACCTTTTGTTGGTTTCATATCTCGTCCAAAAAAATGATACGTATGGCTTTCTACATCTTTCATTCGTGATAAAAAATACATAGGCGTTGTCACCGAAATTTTGGCATCTTCGTCATTTCTAAATTTACATTCACAGAAAAGCAATTGATCTCCTTTAGAAGCCACCACATCAATTTCGTGCGTCACCGCATTTCCTTGTACAATTTCCGAATGCAACGATTGATATCCTGCTGCTTGCATCACTCTTCCAATCCATTTTTCGAAATAATATCCTTCTGGTCCCAAATCTCTCAAAGCTCGTTTTAGGCTATAACGCGCCGCATACGAATTTCTATAATTTTTAAGATGAGCAAAAGCTATACGATACAATTCTCTGGTCGGAATTCCGTCGTAAAGATCTTTCGAAACTAATTCGAAAACTTCTTCAACTTCCTCTTTTTTTGCACCAGATTTCGTTAACGAACGTTTTAAAGCTTTTGGATCATATGGGATTAACTCGCCCGAGTTTTTCTTTACTAACATATTTTAAGGTTGAATTTTATTCTTAACGAATTTAAATAATTCTGATTAAAATACCTTAAAAGTTTAAATTCTAAATAAAGGTTATCTTTGCAAAAGTTTTAAAATCAATACATGAAATTAGATACATTTTTACAAGAAAGAAGTGGTAACCAATGCGAATTGACGGGAGTTACAGAAAATTTGGCTATTTATGAAGTGAATCCTGATGCGAGTAGTAATCCTGATCGAAATGTCTACATTACACAAAAATGTATTAACCAAATTGAAAAGAAAGAGGAATTAGATGTTTCATTTTGGGAATCATTTTTACTTTCTTCTATGTGGAGCGAAGTTCCTGCCGTACAAGTGCTTTCTTGGCGAATGCTAAATCGTTTTAGAAACGAATCTTGGGCTGCTGATGCTTTGGATATGATGTATTTGGATGACGAAAACATGGAGTGGGCAAAAGCTTCTGGAGATCATGAAGGTGACGGAAGTGTGGATTTGCACAAGGATAGCAACGGAAATATTTTGGTGAATGGAGATACCGTAACATTGATTAAAGATTTGGATGTAAAAGGTTCTTCTATCAATGCAAAAATTGGAACTGCTGTACGAAATATTCGTTTGGTTCATGATAATACCGAACAAATTGAAGGAAAAGTAGACGGACAATTAATCGTTATTTTAACGAAGTTCGTGAAAAAACAAGCATAAAAAATCCACTCAGTTGAGTGGATTTTTTTGTTTTATTAAAATTCAATTTACTTTTCTATTTCTTTCAAGTTTTCCATTTTCTTTGTTACTAAGAAACCTTTGATATCTTCAAAATGTTCTTTGACACGTTTATTTCCAAACTCAAAAACTTTTTCTGCCAATCCATCTAAGAAATCACGATCGTGGGAAACTAAAATTACTGTTCCTTCAAATTCTTTCAACGCATCTTTGATAATATCCTTTGTTTTCATGTCCAAGTGATTTGTTGGCTCATCTAAAATCAAGACATTATAAGGTTCTAACAATAACTTCACCATTGCCAAACGTGTTTTTTCTCCACCAGAAAGCACTTTTACTTTCTTGTCGACATCATCACCTTTGAACATAAACGCACCCAAAATACTTTTGATTTGTGTTCTGATATCACCTTCTGCAATGCGGTCTACAGTTTCGAAAATGGTTAAATCTTCATCTAACAAAGCAGCTTGATTTTGAGCAAAATATCCGATTTGCGCATTATGTCCGATTTCTAATTTTCCATCGAAATCAATTTCATTCATGATAGCTTTAATCATTGTCGATTTACCTTCACCATTTTTTCCTACCAAAGCCACTTTTTGACCACGTTCAATCACCATATTTGCATCTTTAAACACAATATGATCACCATACGTTTTATCTAAATTTTCGACTACAACAGGATATTGTCCCGAACGAGCTGCTGCTGGAAATTTCAATTTCAAAGCTGAAGTATCAACCTCATCAACTTCGATAATATCTAGCTTTTCTAACATACGAACGCGCGATTGCACTTGTTCTGTTTTAGAGAAAGTTCCACGAAAACGTTCAATAAATAATTTATTTTCAGCAATGAATTTTTGTTGTTCATCATAAGCTTTTTGCTGATGAATTCTACGATCTTGACGCAACACTAAATAGTCAGAATATTTGGCTTTGTAATCATAAATTCGTCCCATTGTCACTTCGATTGTACGATTCGTAATATTATCGACAAATGTGCGATCGTGCGAAATCACCATAACAGCTTTGGCTTGATTTTTCAAGAAATCCTCTAACCATTGAATAGATTCGATATCCAAGTGGTTTGTAGGCTCATCTAATAAAATCAAATCTGGTTTACACAAAAGAATTTTAGCCAATTCGATTCGCATACGCCAACCTCCCGAAAACTCAGAAGTTGATCGATCCAAATCTTCTTGCGCAAATCCCATTCCTTTCAAAACCTTTTCCACTTCGGCTTCGTAATTTACTTCTTCTATCGAATAAAATTTTTCACTGACTTCCGAAACGCGTTCGATTAACTTCATATAATCATCACTTTCATAATCAGTTCGTACAGTTAACTGCTCATTTAATTCATCAATTTCATTTTTCATTGATAAATATTCAGCAAAAGCTTTCGACGTTTCTTCGCGAACAGTACATTTATCTTCGGTCAACAAATGTTGTGGTAAATAAGCAATTACCGCATCTTTTGGCGCTGAAATATTTCCCAAAGAAGGTTTATTGATTCCTGCAACAATCTTAAGTAAAGTAGATTTTCCTGCTCCATTTTTACCCATTAAGGCAATTTTGTCATTTTCGTTTATCACAAAACTAACTCCACTAAACAACGTTGAAGAACCGAATTGAACGGCAATATCATTAACTGTAATCATAAATTTTATCGAATAATTGCGACAAAGATAATTGAATGAGAAAGATTTTACTAAACTTTCATATTTTTACAATAATTTCGACTCTAAACATTTAAAAAATGATAAAATCTATATTTTTTTCAATTATTCTACTAATAAGTTGTTCTGTAAAAGAAGAGTCAATTGACAAAGGTACTTTTAGAATAAAAAATGATACAATAAATTCCTTTACGAGTGTTACTATTGATGATTCAACTTTTCTTGAAAGAGGTTATAATAAAAATGGATTTGTAATGACTATAGACACCGTTAGATTAAGAGGAAAAGATAGAAATATAGGAAGTTTAATAGGCTGGAGTAATGATATGTATTATGAAAAAAATATTCTTAAGAATGTAATGCTTACTGAAAATTTACGAGTGAATAATAAAATAATTAAGAATCAATTAATACTCTTGAAAAAAACACCTAATTCAAAAAAAGGTACTATAAATAATGTATTTAGTTTTTATTACAAACCTACCAAAGATTCTATCATTGTAAATATTCCAAAAGATATGTTAGCAAGCTTTGAAAAATTAGAAACATATGTTTGTATTTTATGTTCTGATGAATTAACTAATAACTTTTCAAATAAAGAGACTATTAAAAAATATGATACAATATTTATTGACAAAAGAGTAAATTCCAGCTCCACAAGCAAATATTTATTCTTTGATTCTAAAAATATAAAACAAAATCAAAATTGTTATTTCCAAGTAATACAGAAAGAAAAGGATAATTCAATTACAGAAACTAATATGTATTTAAAAAAATAAAAAAAGCTCGAGATAATCTCGAGCTTTTATATGTTGTAAAGAATTTCTTAAACTGTTAAATCTTCACCAATTTCTAATAAAATCAATTGAATATGACGCGAAAAGAAAATAGATTTTGCTTCTGCTTTATCAATTTTAATTGGTGGAAATGTATCGTAATGATAACCCAAAACCTTAGTTGCTTGCACATATTCAGCAGCAATAGAAGCACTTTTTGCACCCATCGTAAAGTTGTCTCCGATTGGTAAAATTGCTAAATCAAGTTGTCCAATTGTGTCTGGAATCAACTTCATTTCGTACGTCAAAGCTGTATCACCAGCGATGTAAACACGCTTTCCTTCACTTTCGATAATGTAACCATTCGGATCCCCTCCATACGTTCCATCAGCAAATGAACTCGAATGAAATGCAATCGTCGATTGAATCGAACCAAAATCAAAACTAAATTTACCACCCGTATTCATTCCGTGTGCTTTCAAACCTCTTTCCGAATAATAAGAAGCAATTTCTGCATTCGAAATAATCAAAGCTCCTGTACGTTTTGCCAATTCTTCCACATCATACACATGATCTTGATGCGCATGTGTAATAACAATATAATCTGCTTTTAAACTTTCGAAATCGATGTTTTTTGCTAATTCATTTGGTGTAATAAATGGATCAACAACAATGTGTTTACCGTTTGCTTCAATCGCAAGCGAGGCATGTCCTAAGTATTGAATTTTCATTATATATTTTTTTGTAATTAACGAATTAAAGTATCAATAAAATCAAAACCGATTAAGCTATATCCCAACAATACAGCGAAAAATAAAGCTAACATTGCTACTTGTTTCAAAAATGGATCGAAATCTTTTGGATCTTTTACTGCAAAAATTTGACGACGAATAGCATTTGCAAAAAAGATTAAAATTAAAAATACAAAACCAGATAATTTACCTGCTTTTAGAGGTGACATCGTTACATATAATGCACTTAATGCGAACGGAATCGTCATTAAAGCCATTTGGTAATATTTACTTTTTTGAAAACCTAATTTTGATGCAACGGTAATTTTACTGTTTTTGACATCATTTTTCACATCACGCATATTGTTCAAATTTAGCACTGCTACACTCCAACATCCCATCGAAGCTGCAGGTAATAAAATTTGCCATTGAAAAACTTTAGAATATAAAAATTCTCCACCTGCAACAGCTAAAATCCCAAAGAATAAGAACACAAAAACATCACCTAAACCAATATATCCGTATGGTTTTTTACCCATTGTATAAGCCATTGCTGCAAAAATAGACGCAACTCCCAGTCCAAGAAAAATGTAAATATATTTCATATCATTTGGATAAAAAGATACATACAACAATGCTGCAACGCAAGCTAAAGAAATTACAACCATAATTCCAATAGCTATTTTAATTTGGTTTTGAGTTATCAATCCAGATGCTACAGCACGCTGCTCTCCTACTCTATTTGCGTCCGTTCCTTTTACCGCATCGCCATAATCATTCGCGAAATTTGATAAAATTTGGAAAGCCAAAGTTGTTAAAAGTGATAAGAAAAATATATCATTTCGAAAGATTCCTTCTGATTTTGCAATAAATCCAGCCAATAATAATCCACTCAAAGAAAGTGGTAATGTGCGAAGCCTTGCGGCTAATATCCATTTTTTCATACTGAACAAAGATAATGAAGATTTTACTTTTTTTATCATCTAAAATTGAAGTAATATTGCATAGAATTTATCTATTTCAACTACTAAAATGCCTCGTAAAAAGAAAACACAACAATCTATTTTTAATACATTAAAAAAAATCAAACTTTCGACTTATGTGATTAGTTTACTGATTTTGTGCGTTGTTTATTTTACGTATCGTTATCGTCATGGTATTCATTACTATTTTTCGGTTGTAGAAAAATCATTGAAAGGCGAAAAATTGGTTGATGGTAAAGTTACAAAATTTGATATCCGAAATATTGAGGTGATGGATAAGTATTATCTCAAAGCTTTTGGTGTTGATGTTTCGCATTATCAAGGAAAAATTGATTGGACGAAAATGCATACGATTTACAATTTGTATCCGATAAATTTTGCTTTTATCCGTTCTACAATGGGAACTTCGTCTATTGATGAGACTTTTGAGGATAATTGGGAAGGTGCGAAAAAGAATAATATTTTGCGTGGCGCTTATCATTTTTATCGTCCAGACGAAAATTCGACTTTACAAGCACAGAATTTTATTGCAAAAGTAAAATTAGAAAATGGTGATTTGCCTCCAGTTTTGGATATTGAAACCTTACCGAGAACACAATCTATGGATCGTTTGGTGGAAGGAATCAAGAATTGGTGCAAAATTGTTGAAGAGCATTACGATATCAAACCGATTATTTATACGTCGGACAAATATTTCGAAGATTATTTACAAAACCATTTTGATGGTTATATTATCTGGATTGCCAATTACAATTTTTGGGTGCAAGAAATGAAAGGTCATTGGGATTTCTGGCAATTTACCGAAAAAGCAACCATAGATGGTGTAAAACGTTATAAAGTTGATGTGAATATCTACAACGGAACCATTGATGATTTGGAAGGATTGACGCTTTAGTTCTCTGAATAAAACTTCTTGTAATCCTCGTGATAAGCACTATCCCAATTTATTTTAGAAAAAAAATCTTCGGAAGTATTTTTAAACTTAGCATCAGCTACCAAACGCTCGCGCGTTGAAAGTGGACGGTAAATATAACGTAATTTAGTATTTATCAAATAATTTCTTAATTTTTGAAGCTCTTTACTTTTAATTGAATCTTTATTTACGCCTAAAACATTTGTTACTCTTTTATCAGATTTTACAATCTCATTTTCTAAATTCTTTACCAAATCTAATATTGATTTATCATTTAATTTTACCAAATCTTTCTTAGTCACTTTAAATAACTCCGTTATTTTTTTATCATTAGAATTTTGTAACGCTTCAGTTCCACACATGTTATCTTAAGGAAACTTATTATCATAAAAATATCTAACAGAATCGTTGTAAAAAATAAATTGATAATCAGAAAAAGGGATAAAAATCAAATCAGGTTTTACAGAATGCTCTTCAAAACTTTTTTCTAAATCCTTCTCATACTTTCTATAAGAAAACGAAGAATCTGCATTCATTCCCATTGCCAACATCTCTTGATGAATAGAATCTTGATGTAATTTATCGCGTTCTTCTTGCGATAATCCTCGCTCACAACTCAACAAACCAAATCCTAAAAGTAAAAAGTAAACAATAGATTTCATTGCTAATTATTTTCTTAAAGATAACAAAAAAGCGAATCAATTGATTCGCTTTCCTTTATTTTAAAACCTTTACTTCTTTCAATCTTAATATTTTATTCTAAGGTTACTTTTCGAATAGGTTTGATGAAAAATGCAATTAAAATTACGATTAAAATTGTCATTGTTCCGCCAAAAATAATTCCAGGAACTAATCCTAAAAATGTTGCAGCAATCCCACTTTCTAAAGCTCCTAATTCGTTTGAAGAACTCACAAATATTGAATTGACAGATGAAACACGACCTTTCAAATTTTCGGGCGTTTTAATTTGTAAAATACTTTGACGAATCACCATCGAAATTGCATCAAAAGCACCTCCAAACATCAAAATCACAAAACATAAATACAGATTTTGACTAAATCCGAAAGATATAATGCAAATACCAAACATTGCGACTGCTCCCAATAATTTTGGTCCAACATTTCCTTTTAATAAACTTGGAATCATCGACAAGAAAAACATCATTATAATCGATCCAATTCCATGCGCTGAACGTAATAAACCAAAAGCTTCAGAACCTTGATTCAATACTTTTTCAACGAAAGCTGGTAACAACGATTCTGCTCCACCAAAGAAAACCGCAAACATATCCAAACTCAAAACAGCTAATATAATTGGCGTTCCCCAAATAAATCTCAAACCTTCTTTGATACGTGTCATTGGCGATTCTGTCGATTCTGATTCTGATATTTCTGCTGGTTTTTTAGAAATTAATAATATCATCACCATCGAAATACACATAATTGTAAAAGCGGTTATCAAAGCGGCTTCAATACTAAATTTTGCTAAAATAACTCCTCCTGCCAAAGGCCCTAAAACTGATCCAATCATAAATGCAGAAGACGAAAGCGGAATTGCTTTTGTGTAGTTTTCTTTACGGACAACTAAGGCTAAAAGAGCAAATAAAGCTGGTCCGCTAAAGGATCTTGTCAATCCTAAAATGAAAAATGCAAAATAACAGATTCCCAAATAAACAGGAATTCCGATTGCTTCTCTAACAGACGGAAAGTTAACAATCATCAACACAAAAGAAGCGGTCATAAAACAACCAATACTTCGTACCAAGATCATCCGTTTATCCAATTTATCGACCAATTGTCCCGCATAAAAAGCAGTTAAAAGAATTGGTAAAAACTCGGCTAAACCAATTAATCCAAGAAAAATTTCTTTCTGAGTGACTTTAAAAATTTCGTACGCAACAGACGTACTCTGAATGAATAAAGCAAAGATTAAAGAAAACCTTAAAAATATGAATGGAATAAATTCTTTATTTTTCCAAACGGATGGAATTTTCTCCTCTGATGTCATTTTGTAATTTGAATTTTAAGTTTTTAAATGTACATTGATTTTATTCAAAACTACCTTGATTTTGGATAATAAATTTGTATAAAATCAAAAAAATCTTCGTGTATTTCTACCCGAAGATTTTTGAAAGTTTATGATGTATTTTATTGTTTAATTTAAGCGAATTGTAATTGTTTTTTCTCCTCTAATTGAAGACGATATTCGTAAATGTCCTCAATTGTCAAAACTGTCATTTCATGTTTTTCGGCAAAATCTATAATTTGAGGAACTTTCGCCATTGTACCATCAACATTTGTCAATTCGCATAAAACTGCTTCATTTCCCAAATCTGCCAATTTCAAAATATCAATGCTTCCTTCCGTATGTCCTCGTCGCTCCATAACGCCTTTTGGACGAGCAATTAAAGGAAAAACATGTCCAGGACGATTAAGATCAGTCGGTTTTGCTTGAGGATGAATTGCCGTTTTTATCGTTTGTACACGATCCGCAGCAGAAACACCAGTTGTTACACCTTCTTTTGCCTCAATCGTAACTGTAAATGCTGTATGAAAACGCGAATTGTTATTCTCAACCATCGGATTTAACTCCAACTCATTTGCTTTATCTTTCGAAATACACAGACAAACAATTCCGCTACATTCGCGAATCAATAAAGCCATATCTGGTGCTGTAATGGTGGAAGCAGGAAAAATGATATCACCTTCGTTTTCGCGGTTTTCATCATCAATTAATAAAATTCCTTTTCCGTTTTGTAGATCTTTAATTGCATTTGCAATTCTTTCATTGGCTGTTGAGCCAAATTGTGTGATTGTTTTCATTTGATTTTTGTTTTATCATGAAACATCACTTCAGGGCGAAACACATTGTTAAGTAATAAGTTCAAAGATGTGCGTCATGAGTTTTTTACTCAGAACTTAACTCTTATCACTCATGACTTTCTGTTGTGTTCAATTTTCTTCTCTCATCCAGACTATACTGTCGGTTTTGGAGTTTCACCAAATCAGTCCCATAACAAAGTTAAAGGAGTCGCGGACTATAACCGCCGGTAAGGAATTTCGCCTTGCCCCGAAGAAAATTTCGTTTGTTAATACTAATTTTTTATTTGAAAAATTACCATAAACTTTCGTGGACAAAGTTACAAAACCAAAATGAGTTATTTATAATGAATAAAGATTATTTTGTTTACTATCAATAAAAACCATATCTTTATTAAAACACTAATCAAATGAAAAACAAAGCATTAAAAATAGTTCTGAAAGTTGGTTATTACGCTTTATGCGGATATTTAGTTGGATTATTAATTTCTTATATCTCACCAACTGGAACAAGCCAAAACGCACCCTTTAAGTGTATAGCTGGATCAATGACTTTTTTATTTTTTAAAGATTATATCATTCCATATTACAGAAGTCAAATTCAACAAAAATAGACTTTACAAATATTTCTCAACAATCGGTTTTATTTGATTTGCGATAAATTGATATCCTTTTTCATTTGGATGAATACCATCTTTTGAAAGAAATTCTTCTTTAGTTGAATTAAAACGTGAGAAAATATCAATAAATTCTATTTGATTTTGAAGTGCTAATTCTTTTAGCTTTTGATTGTATAATTCAATTTTTTGAGTCGTACGAAATTTACGATCTGGAATTTTTATTCCATCTACTTTTTTAGAAATTGGTAAAATACTTATCACATAAATGTTAGGTGTAAATTCTTTTGCTTGAGAAATTACTTCAAAAAGATTTGATTCAAAATTAGCGAATGAAACCAATTCTAAATCATTTCTTTCAGCTAAATCATTTGCGCCATAAAAAAAGAAAACTAAATTTTCGTCAGGAGAAAGACGTGCTTTTGTCTCAACTTCAAATCGGTTCATTAAACCTTCCGTTGTCTCACCTCCTATTCCGAGATTAAAACAATTGACTTCATTTGCATTGTTGTTATAAAATTCTGTATGACAATAACGTTTCAAAATTTCTACATAACCTCCCAAAACTCCGTCATATTCTCCGTAGAATACTATCACCAAAAAATAAGCAGTTTGTCATCATCATCTAAAACAACACTTTATCCTCTTTTCTTAATTCCTCCAAATAAGCAGCTTTTTCGTCTCGATAAAATAAATTCATTGTTTCGAATGGAATTAATTTCAACTCTTTGTTGACGATATGTACGCAAGATTTTTTTACGGCGCGAACATCAAAATCATGTGCATCCATAAAATTCATAATGATTATTCGGAACAAATTATCGTAATCTAAATCCAATTCGGGCGCACAAACTTCTGGCAAACAACAAAGTAATTGATTCACTTTTGGTTGCACTTTATCAACAGAAATTCCTGTACTAAAAATGTCTAATAATTGTACTTTCAATTGTTCATCTTGTTCGTAGACAATTGTATTTTTAGATTCGTTATTCAACAAATCCGCAGGATTTATATAACGTGTAAGCGGAATTACCTCATCATTCAATTTCAGCATATAACCCATCGCCAAAGCATCTGGATTACACGGAACCGGAATAATATCATCTGAATTAAAAAGTGGATATTGATCAATAATTTCTTGACGAACTTCTGTCAATGTAATTTTTTCGTGAGAAGAATCTTCTCTATTTCTTCCCGCAATTTCGACAGGTTGAAACGTCACGCCACGCACACATTTTTGTTTGAGCGCAAAATCAATAATCTTCCCAATTTCATCAATATTTTTATCTTTTTGAAGAACAACAACCAAAGTTGTAGAAAGATTTAATTCATTCAATTTTTCTAAAGCTTTCATTCGAACATCTGTCAAATCTTTTCCTCGAAAATCTTCTAAAACTTCTTTTTTAAATGAATCAAATTGTAAATAAACTTCAAATTCGGGTGCATAAGTCGCTAATTTTTCGGCAAAACCTGAATCATTAGCAATTCTAATTCCGTTTGTATTCAACATCAAGTGTTTAATCGGTTTTGATTTTGCAATTTCCATAATCTCAAAAAATTGTGGATGAATTGTTGGCTCTCCGCCACTAATTTGCACCACATCTGGCTCGCCTTCATTTTTTACAATTGTATCAAACATCGCTTCAATCTGCTCCAAACTACGATGAGAACCGTAATGTGGCGATGACATGGCATAACAAGTTGGACAAGTTAAATTGCATCGATCCGTCACCTCAACAATTGATAAACACGAATGTTGCTCGTGATCGACACACAAACCACAATCGTACGGACAACCATATTCGACATCCGTCCCAAAATGCAAAGGCATTTCCGAAGCTTTGTTATAATTTCTTATGTTTTTATAATAATCGACATCCGTTGCTATTTTTGTTTTGAAGAAACCATGATCTGGACAACATTTTGTCATAATAACATTCTCGTCCTCGATAATAATTTTTGCACCAACACGTTTTAAACATTCTGGACAAAGTGAAATTGTATAATCGTAATACGTATAATTTCTAACTGGCATAGTATGAGTTTTAAGTACTTAATATCCATCAAAAATAAGATAGATTAAAACTATAAATAATAAAAACAATCCTATAAGTGATCCAAAAAATAATATCACTAATCGTTGTATATTTATTTTTTTCTGAATTGATTGATAAATTAAACTAATAAGAGAAATAAGACCTGCACCAATAAATGCTACAAGTAATAAAAACAGAACAATATCATCTGTATGAATAAATTGTTGCACAAAAATAACTGCTAACATTGGCTAGGTTTTACATTCCACCACAAACCATTCCCGAAATAACTAGCGTAATCAACGCACATACTCCAAAAACCATGAGATAGTGTTTTGATTCTTTTTTATGTCCAGAAATTGAGTTAATAATTAGTGAAATTAATGTACCAACAGCACCACCAATAATTGCTATCACTAACAAAATCGCAATGATAATATAAATAAAATCACTTCCAAGACCGCCTTCTGCAAAAATAACTGCGTAGATCATTTTATGTATTTAGGTTGAGTTTGTAATAACTGAAAGATATAATAAAAAATAACACCAACACAAGTAATTTGAATAGAACTTAAACCTAAAAAAATTGGATGAATTGGCTTGATAAAATCTAAACAAAGACGAAATAAAAAATAAACCAGCATAAAGACTTGAAAGAGATAACCAGATGGATAAATATATTTTTTCTGAATAATCTTCAAAACTATCCAAAGCAAAAGAAGGTAAACAATTTCGTACAACGCAACGGGATGACGCAACAATCCATCGCCCAAATCCATTCCGAAAATAGATGTTGTTTCTATTCCATATGTTTGTTCATAAATGCCTGTTAAAAAGCAACCAATTCGTCCAATTATCATCGCTAAAATCAAAGGAAAAGTAATCAAATCTCCTGTACTTTCTTTGTGACCAATTATCTTTTTTGTGAGTTCTACACCAATTAAACCAAAGGTTAAACCACCTATGATTGTGTTACTTGTCCAGAAAACGAGAAAAGGATTTTTTGCATCCAAAAGAGCTTGCGGATTTTCTAATGTTCCAATTATTTTAGATCCCAAAAGTGCACCAATTAAAGCGCCTATAATTATACTAAACGATTGTATTGTCGATAAACTTGATTTATTTCGTTTTCGTAGAAATTCATAATAACGCATCGCAATAAAAATTCCGACCGATTCGAGAATAGGATGAACTAAGACTGAGTGTCCAAAAATTTCAATGGATACAGGAAAATCTATTATCACAAATTAATTAGGTTTTGAGTAAAAGTAATTGATTTTATAGAAATAAAAAAAGCGATGTTAAACATCGCTTTTCGTTTATATTTTGAAAATTTTCTTATCTAAATTTTGAAAAATCTCTTGGACGTTTTTCTAAGAATGCATTACGACCTTCTACAGCCTCTTCTGTACCATATGCAAAACGTGTGGTTTCACCAGCAAAAATTTGTTGTCCAACTAAACCATCATCTACCAAATTGAATGCATATTTCAACATTTTAATTGCTGTTGGCGATTTTGTTAAAATCTCTTGTGCCCAATCAAAAGCAACTTGTTCTAACTCGTCATGCGGAACAACTAAATTCACCATTCCCATGTCGTAAGCCTCTTGTGCAGAATAATTCAATCCTAAGAAAAAGATTTCACGCGCACGTTTTTGACCAACTTGTTTCGCCAAATAAGCCGAACCATAACCACCATCAAATGAAGCTACATCAGCATCTGTTTGTTTGAAAATTGCGTGCTCTTTAGAAGCCAATGTCATATCACAAACCACGTGCAAAGAATGTCCTCCACCTACTGCCCAACCGTTTACTACAGCCACAACAACTTTAGTCGAAAAACGAATCAAACGCTGAACTTCTAAAATATTCAAACGTCCAACACCATCTTGTCCTTCATAACCTTTTGCACCACGAACACGTTGATCTCCTCCAGAACAGAAAGCCCAACCACCGTCTTTTGCAGATGGTCCTTCTCCTGTCAATAAAATTACACCAACTTCACGGTCTTCTTCTGCTAATTGAAAAGCATCTAATAATTCGAAAACAGTTTTTGGACGAAATGCATTACGAACTTCAGGACGATTAAACGCAATACGCATTACACCATCACATTTCTTGAACGTGATATCTTCGTACTCCTTTACCGTTTGCCAATTGATTGTTGCCATTATATATTTTGTTTTTTGATTAAAAATTTAACTTTTCGAAATTAAGGCTTTTCTATTAATTAAGAATAAAGTTAATAAAACTATAAGTTATTTTTTAATTTGATTTCACTAACAAGTCTCCTATTGTTTTTGATTTCAGCTCTGTTTCTCGCCATTCATTTTCCGGAATAGAATCGGGCATTATACCTCCTCCTACATATAAATTGACTTTATTCGAAAAGATTTTCGCGCAGCGAAGATTAACGAAATATTCTGATTCTGTTTTATTTTGATAGCCCATAAAACCTGCATAAAAAGTACGATCATATCCTTCATTTTTTAGGATGAAATCTTTTGACAAATCTTTTGGCATTCCTCCTACAGCAGGCGTTGGATGCAAGGCTTTCAACAAGTCATACAGCTGAGATTTGTCTTTTAATTGAGCTGAAATAAATGATTTCAAATGTTCAAAAAATCCTGCATTTACCGAAAATGGTCCGTCCACCTCAATGTAAGAAGTATAAGGTTCTAAAGTAGATGAAATATAATCAGTTACTACTTGTTGTTCGTGATATTCTTTCTCTGTCCATTCATCTTCTTTTGCTTTTGTTCCAGCTAAAGAAACAGTTTGTATAAATTGATTATTTTCTTTCAATAAAAGCTCTGGCGAAGCTCCAATCCAACAACCTTCTTCTGTATCAAATCGCAAATACACATAGGCATTTGGATAATGTTGATGTAAATTTTTAAAAGTTTCAACTAAATTAATATTCGTTTCTGGAAGTGAATTGATTCGACTAATTACAATTTTTTTAGTTGGTGAATCACTTTGTAATTCTTCAACTGTTTTTTGAATTAAATCAATATAATTTTCATACGAAATTGCTTCATTTTTGTTTGATTCTGGTAAAGAAAGTTCAAAATTTGGTAATTCATTTATTCCAATATCTATAACCTCATTATCATTAAATTCAACCAATTTTGTATTATCGAAACTATTACAAATAAACTTGTTATCCGATTCAAAATCTTTATTTTCCCACAACTCCACTTGTGTAGAATTTGGTTTTCTAAAAAGAAGAAAAGGTTCTTGATTCTGAATTAATCTTTCAAGTTTATCTTGAAATTTTTTAAACATGTTTTTTAGAAATAATAGCGTTTGTTAAATGTGTATAACAGATTAATTTATCGTTTTCATCTTTGATTTCAATCTTAATCAAATGCGAAGTAAGACCTTGTTTTACGACTGTTGCATGCCCAAAAATTGTTCCTTCCTTTTTTGGACGAAGATGATTTGCGTCAACATGTTGACCAACCGCCACAAAATCATCCGAATTTAGAATAACATTAGACAAAGTACTTCCCAACGTTTCTGCCAAAACGATAGAAGCGCCGCCGTGCAACAAACCAAAAGGCTGATGAACTTTAGGCGTTACAGGCATTTTTCCTGATAAAAAATCTTCTCCAACTGCCGTAAATTCTATATCTAAAGTTTCAAGTAATGTATTTTTCGACATTTCGTTGAACTTCTGTAAAATATCTTGTTCGTTCATGATTTAATGTATTTTTGGGTTATAAAGTGCTGGATGTTTCGCCGTAACATCTTTGTAAAAATCTTGAATTTCATCCATCACATCTTCTAAAGTTCTGTTTTCTGTATCCACAATTTTTGAAATTCCAGCTCGTTTTTTCTTGAAATCACAATAAGCCAAAACAATCGGAACATCTGCTTTTTGTGCGATATAGAAAAATCCATTTTTCCATTTTTCTGCACGAGAACGTGTTCCTTCTGGTGTATTGATTAAATATAATTTATCTGATTTTTTCAAAATATCCGAAGCAAAATCAACCATATTATGTCGTTGAGAACGATCAATTCCGATTCCGCCCATTTTCTTGATAAAATATCCATACCAAGGCTTTGTCCAAGCATCTTTGATAAACATTTTCATTGGAATTCCCATTTGCCAAAAAGCCAAAATAGTGTAGTAAAAATCCCAATTAGAAGTGTGTGGAGCGCAAACCAAAACGCATTTATCTACTTTCGATAAATCAAGATGATTATCTAATTTCCAACTTCCTAATGAGTACAAAAGTTTACCTAAAAATTTTTTCATAAAATGATGCTTTATGCATTTGCAAACATACAAAACTCGAAACGGATATTAGTCAATGTAACCAAAAATAAAAAGAGACATCCCGAAATGAAATGTCTCTTTTTGAATATTATTAATTAAAATACTTCTTAAGTCTACGCAAAGAAATCAACGATTATTTGAATGATTTCTGTAGTTAATGTTAATAGAATCTGTATCATCTTTATAGTGTATTTCTTGGTTTGATTTTTCTTTTTTGTTTTCAGTTCTTGGTAAATTTAGTCCTACTGAACCGTCTTTACTTTCGACACGAATACCATTTTTATCAATTCTAACTCTCGCCGAATCGTTTCCGTCATTCAAATTTATGTTTACATCCTCTGAATCAAGATTAATATCGTCCTCAGAATCTGAATCTTTTTGACAATTCAAACATACGAATTTTTTTCCATTATACCCAATAAATTTATTCTTCAAATCATATAAATAATCTCGATCATTATCATTATTAATAATTGTCATTCGATCAGTGTTATTCGTGTGAATTAATTTATTCTTAGGAACATACAATTTGATATCAACCGTTTGATTTCTAAATTTACCATCTTTAGGAATTTTAATAAACTCATCTAAATAAAGTTTATTTCTATTTAATTCGTAATTATATCTAATTGCTTCTAAATTACGTTTTGCTTCTTCTTTACTTCCTCCTTTAGAAGAATAAGTTACTTGAACATGAAGTTTATCGTCTGTACTTTCTTCGATCTCAAAAATATCATCAATTGGTATAATTAAGTTTCCATTAGCATCAATTAATTGATCTAAATCGTTAAAAGTTTTGAACTTTAAATTGCCTTCATTATTTTCTCTAAAATAAACTTGTAACGTATCAGAAGGAATAACATAACTTTTTTCTTGAGTCATTTCAACTGAGTTTCTAAATTTACTTGCTGTACTTACCGAAATTCCGATGATTGCAAATAATGCAACAAACCAAAGAGCGATTGATCCAAAGATAACTGCTTTGCTTACTTTAACTTTACTCCAGAAACATTTTACACCTAAAATTGTCAATAAAACACCTGGAATTACCATTAATATTCCTCCAAATATTTTGGCTGCCATACTCATCCATTCTTCTTCTACAAGATAACCGAATAATTCTGTTGGCATTTCTGTCCAAGTTGTAAAGAAGAAAAAGAATCCTCCAATGATTAATCCAATTCCTGAACTTAGAATGATAAATCCGATGAACCAAAGTAAAATTCGACCAAAAACCCCAAAGGCTCCGCCTAATTTATTACTTAATTCTTTGCTTCCACTTACAACAGCTTCACTAGCTTGTTCTACGTTTTTTTTTAATGTATCAATGTTTGCTGGTTGTCCGTACATCTGTAACTTTTCTGATGTTGTTTTTGCTTTTGGAACAAAAATTAACAAGATAAAATAACAGAACACCACTAAGAAAAATGATACACCTGCTGTGAAAATTCCTAAAACTCCTAGAACTAACCAAATAGAACGTACAAACCAAGGATCAACGCCCATATAATGCGCCAAACCAGCAGATAATCCTGTTACAATTGTATCATCTGGATCGCGGTACAAACGTTTCGCACTTGTTTGTTGTCCTCCATACGATTGATTATTTGACGAATAATTGTATGATGAATTTGTAGACGTTCTTTCGTTCTCTTCATCTTCTTCAACTTTGTATTGATCTGGATGTCCCATCGTAGCAATTACAAAATTGATATCATCTTCGTTTACGACTTCTCTAAATTTTAATCGTTCACGAAATAATTCAGAAATACGGATTTCTACATCTTCAATAATATCTTCTACACCTTCCGTACCTCTCAAAGAAGTTTTTACATCTTGTAAATAGGTCTTTAATTTATTATAGGCGATTTCGTCTAACACGAAAGAAAATCCTCCTATACTTATTGATACTGTTTTATCCATTTTTGTGCGTTTCTGTGGTTACTTTATTCACGGCTTCAATTAACTGTTCCCAAGTTTCAGCTAATTCTTTTATAAAATTTTCACCTAACTCTGTAAGTGCATAATATTTGCGAGGTGGTCCTGACGTTGATTCTTCCCAGCGATACTGTAAAAGGTCATCATTTTTAAGTCTTGTCAAAAGCGGATATAATGTTCCTTCAACAACAATCATCTCTGCTTTTTTCAATTCGTCTATGATATCAGATGCATACGCATCTCCTTTTTTGATAATGCTGAGAATACAATATTCCAGTACACCTTTTCGCATCTGAACTTTTGTTTTCTCTATATTCATAAGAACGGCTTGTTTTATTTTGTTATACAAATATATATAAAAGTTTTAGTATTATGCAAAACAAAGTACTGAATTATTTTTAGTATTATAAATAAAAAAGACAACAATCGGTCTGTTTATCAAGATTTGTTGAATTAATATTTTTTTAAAGTTTTTTTTAGAAAATTTCTAAATCTCCAAAAAAAAGAACTTTTAAAGATGATTTTTACTAAATTTAGAGAATAATTAAAGCTAATTATGGATCAATTCTCTTGGATAAAAGATTATAAAAGCAACGAAAATATAGAAACGTTAACTGATATTATTCCAGATTTATTTAAACAATATTATATGATTCATTGGAAAATTGGAATTATAGATGATTTTCCTTTCGAAAAATATCCATCAAATAACTCGACCATAGAAGAAATCAACCAAAGAATATAGATTGAAAGAGGATTTGGATTATTTCTTAATCCTCAAAAAAGTAATCTTTACAGAGAAATTAATCTTGATGAACTTTCTCAAAAATTTAAACTTGAAAAAAATATAAATATTTTAAATGATTTTAAAGACAATCCGGCAATTGAGTTTTTAGATAATCAAAAAATTGATTGTATAGATAAAGGATTAAATAAAATTATAAACTATCAAAACTTACATTTATATGTCAACAATATCGAGGAATTTTATTGGGAAGAAAATTATAAGCAAAGGAATAGTAATGTTTTAATTTCAGAATATCTTGATTTTCAAAGAAATTCAGATTTCAACTCTAATTTTTTTTTCCCCCCGATGATTTAAGTTGGTGCTTGATTACTTACGAAGATTTACCTCTTATATTTTGTACAAATACTAATAATCCTTTTGATTTAGAATTATTCCCATTAATATATAATCAAACATTATTTTAATAGTATTAATCATAATTCATCAATAATTAACTTTCCTTACCTTTGTCAAAAATCGAGCTCACACAATGAAAAAAATTATAGGAAGTGCAATGCTTTTAGGTGCATTTTTGGCATCAGAAAGTGCTTTAGCTTGGGGATTAACAGGTCACCGAGTGGTTTCTCAGATTGCAGAACAACACATTAGCAAGAAAACTCGTAAAGAAATTACAAAAATTATTGGTCCACAAAAGTTAGCTTATTGGGCAAACTGGCCAGATTTTATCAAGTCTGATGATTCTTGGAAACATGCAGATTCTTATCACTATGTTAACATTCCTGGAGATTTAAATCGTCAACAATTTGATGCTGCTTTAGAGCAAACTTCAGATGAAAACATGTACAAAAAAGGTTTGTTTTTAATGAATGAATTAAAAAACAATAAAAACCTTACAATCGAGCAAAAACAACACGATTTATATTTCTTGATTCACATTCTTGGTGATGCACATCAACCACTTCACGTTGGTCGCCCAGATGATTTGGGAGGAAATCGTATCAAAGTTGAATGGTTCCGTGATAAAGTAAATATCCACACCGTTTGGGATTCTAAATTGGTAGATTACGAAAACTATTCTTACACAGAATATTCTAATTTATTGGATATTGCGTCAAAAGAACGTCAAAAAGCAATGAAAGAAGGTACTTATGCTGATTGGATTTATGGTTCGTACATTCTTGCAAACAATATCTATGCAGGAGTAAAAATGGACGATAAATTAGGTTACCGTTACCATTTTGATAATAAATTTATCATTGAAGATCAATTGTTAAAAGGAGGAATTCGTTTAGCAAAAGTTTTAGACGATGTATTCAAATAAAATATATTTTTAGATCATTCTAAAATAAATTCAAATCCTGAAAAGTCAATTTTTCAGGATTTTTTATGCGTTAAATTTATTATTCGGACTTTTTGACATTAAACAAATTGCAAAACAAGTCATTTTGTCCGATAAAATCATTTTGCATGTAATTTGAAAAGAAGTAAGCATGAACAATGAAATCAAAAATTTAAACATACAAGACATGAATACAGTTAGAAAAAACAGAGCAAATTATTTTCCTTTTGGATTTGAAAATGAAATGCGTCCAAAATTTGAAACTTTTGTAAATTCTCAAAATCAATTTCCTGCAGTAAATATCAAAGAAAACGAAGATAGTTTCGAGATTTTATTAGCTGCACCAGGTTTAAACAAAGAAGACTTCTCAATTGAAATTGATGAAAATATTTTGAAAATTTCATCAGAATTTAAACAAAATGAAGAAGTAAAAGATGAAAAATTTTCGAGAAGAGAATTTAATTTTTCAAGTTTCAAAAGAGCTTTTACATTGCCAGAAACCATAAACGAAGACAAAATAGAAGCATCTTATGTAAACGGAATTTTACAATTAGTTTTACCTAAAAAAGAAGAAGCTTTACCAAAAGAAAAACGTAGCATACAAATTTCATAGATATAGTTAATTTTAGTTGGTTATTAAATCCTCAATTCTTCGGAGTTGAGGATTTTTGTTTAAATAAAATTTATAATTTTATCATTTCCTCAAAAACAATGTTCAAAAAAGTAACTATTTTATCGAAAGCGGAATGAAAAAGTTTTTACCAAAAACACTTAATAATTTTTAGAAAAAAGTGCTTTTTAGTTAAAATTATTAAAAACTAATCTTTTACATTTACAAAAGACTAAAACTTAACTATGCACAAAAACATTTTATCTACAATAACTTATGTTGTAAAAACACGTTTTTGCACAAGCTCAAAAGAATTTCAAATCACTGAATTTAATTCGGATAATGGATTAAAAAACAGGTTGGATGCTTTTAGTTTTCTTAAAATTACATCGAAATTATTTCAAATGAAGGTTTGCTACAAATTGAAAGCAATTTCATTCAACCAAAAACAATTTATCGAATAAATACTGAAAATCAATTTTCCTAACGGAAATAATTACAAATGCTTAAAACTAATTAATCAAGAAGCTATTTTTATCACTCCAAATGAAACTATTTTTCCTTACGGAATTAGTTTGTCTTTTGTTTTAAATGAAGATTTCGATACTTTAAAAAAAGACAACGAATATGAAATTTATTCTTTAAAAAACTCTGAACAAATTAATTATTCTGAACAACTTAATCATTTAATAATCGAATATAAATTACTGAAAAACTTAGGTTTTGAAGAATAAATAGATGCAATAAAATTAAATAAAAATCTATTCTCAAATTTTGATATTAATGTTGATCATTTTGAAATTTTAGACACACCTTTTTTGTAGAATAACCCAACAAGACAATTTTTTATAAATAATATTTCGAACCGCGAATTTATTTTAGATTGTCTTTACGACCATCTTTTTCATTATCAAGATTTTGATTATGTTCAGTTTTTAGAAAAGAATTGTTCTAAAGAAATTGAAAAAAATATTTATGCAATGTTGCATGATCAAGGTGGTTTATTATTTATTGGTTATCATCCAGAAAATTTAACCGAAAGTATTATGAGCAATATCGAATTAATTATTACAATTTACTTGATGCAAATTTTTCTCAGGACGAATATTTGTATAAAAATATTAATTTACAAATATTTGGTTTCAATAATTTTTCTGTTTTAGCAATTACGGTTTTTCCATTAAATGAAGAATCAAAAAAGAGTCATGCATATAACCCTGATAAAATATTTGTACTGCAAAATAATCGATTCATTAAGATGAAAGATAATTAAAAAACAATATTATATTTTCAAAAAGACATAAATACATGAAAGACATCTACAGATGTTTTTTTTATTTCACAAAATATTCTATTTTAGACCTAATTTGTAAAATTTATCACACGAAATTACTTTAATTATGAAATTGATTAACACATTAACCTACTCTACAATCGCATTATCGTCTATTGCAGTGCATGCACAAGCACAAGAGAAATTAGATCCAACTGTACAAAGTTTTGTAACCGAAATTCAAAATAATTCGCAGTTAAAGAAAATTTCGCACGAATTATTAGATGGAATCGGACCTCGTTTAGTAGGAACTCCACAAATGGATCAAGCAGGAGAATGGGCAATTAAAACGTTGAAATCTTGGGGGATTGATGCACGCCGTGAAGATTATGGGACATGGAAAGCATGGGAGCGCGGAATAACGCATGTTGATATGACGTATCCAAGAGCAAAATCTATCGAAGCTACTCAATTAGCATGGTCACCAGCAACTAAAAAAGCTGTGAATGCGGATGCTATTGCAATGCCAGTTTTCAAAACAAAAGCTGAGTTTGATGCTTGGTTACCTTCTGTAAAAGGAAAAGTTGTTTTGATGTCACAAAACCAATCATATGGACGTTCTGATTATCAATACAAAGATTTTGGTTTAGAGGATTTGTATAAAAAAGTTACTGAAACAAGAAAAGCTGAAGCTGAAGCTTGGGCAAATTCTATCAAAGTGACAGGTTACAACAACAATACACTTCCAGAAGTTTTTGAGAAAAATGGAGCTGCAGCAGTTGCAATTTCTTATTGGACAGGAATTATGGGTGCGAATAGAATTTTTGGTGCAAAAACGAAAACTATTCCAATGTTGGATATTTCTAATGAAGATTACGGAATGTTATATCGTTTAGCCGAAAATGGAACTGCTCCAAAATTGACTGTTAATGCTCAATCTAAACACAACGGAGTTGCGAAAACATTCAATATTATTGGAGAAATTAAAGGTAAAGAAAAACCAAACGAGTACATTATTCTTTCTGCTCACTTCGATTCTTGGGATGGTGCTCAAGGGGCGACAGACAACGGAACTGGTACTATCACAATGATGGAAACGATTCGTACGATCAAAAAATTATATCCAAATAACAAACGTACAATTTTGATTTGTTTATGGGGAAGTGAAGAACAAGGATTGAATGGTTCTCGTGCTTTTGTAGAAGATCATCCAGAAATTATTAAAAACACGCAGGCTGTATTTAACCAAGATAACGGAACAGGGCGTGTAGTAAATATCAATGGATCTGGTTTCGAAAAATCATACGAATACATGACGCGTTGGTTACAAGCTGTTCCTAATTTTATTACAAAAGAAATCAAGACAGATTTTCCTGGAATGCCAAGTGGCGGAGGTTCTGATCATGCTTCTTTTATCGCTGCAGGAGCGCCAGCTTTCGGACTTACTTCGTTAAATTGGGGTTACGGTACGTATACTTGGCACACAAACAAAGATACGTATGATAAAATCGTTTTTGAAGAAGTACAAACGAATGCAATTTTGAGTGCAACTTTAACGATGATGGCAGATCAAGAAAAAGATTTAGTAAGTCGTGAGCGTCGTGTATTACCTACTGGTAGAGATGGAAAACAGCAAGAATGGCCAGAGGTTAAAAGCCCTGCAAGAAATTCTGATACTTATTTAAAATAAGATATTCTCAAATAAAAAGTCCACTTTTCAGTGGACTTTTTGATTTTACTCTAAATTTATTCTTTTGTTTTAAACTCAATTTTATATTCTTCTTCTATAAAAGAAGTCATGGATATTATGGAATTACGAAATAGGTTTTAAATTTTATTAAGTATAAAAAAATCCGTTCGATAGTCGAACGGATTTTATATTTTTCCTAAAAAAGCAGTTTTTAGTAAGCAGCGTCTTTGATACGAGCTTTTTTACCACGTAATGCTCTGAAGTAGAAGATACGAGCTCTACGAACTTTACCTTTTTTGTTTACTTCAATTTTTTGTAACGCTGGCATGTTAACTGGGAAGATACGCTCTACACCAACATCTCCAGACATTTTACGGATTGTGAAAGTTTCTGTAGTCCCTTGTCCTCTTCTTTGGATAACAACCCCTTTAAAGAACTGAACACGAGTTTTTCCACCCTCTGTAATTTCTTGATAAACTGTAATAGTATCACCTGCTGCAAAAGCTGGGAACTCTTTTTTAGCTACGTATTTCTCTTGTACGTATTTTACTAAATTTTCCATTATTATAATTTCAATTTATTTAAATTGAGCAACTTAAACGTCTTTCGTCAGAGGTTGAACAATGTGGGTGCAAAATTAATCAAAAATATTGATTATACAAATGATTCTCTTTCTTTTACGAATAAATTTTCACTAATTCATCTTCAAAAGATTGATTTGTTAATTGTGCTACGACTAATTTCATCGCTAAAAGTCGAGCAGTTTTTTTATCATCTGTCACAATTTCTAGCCAAGATGAACTTTCTGTTCCTGTTTGTTGAAACATTTTGTCAATGTAATTGGTATAAACATCCCATAACTCTTGTGCCTTTTGATCCAATGCTCCTAATTTCCATTGTTTCAATTCGTCGTCTTTTCGGTCTTGCAAACGTTCCGCTTGTTCTTCTTTCGAAATCGAAAGGAAAATTTTAACCAAAATAATTCCATCATCTTGCAAAAGCTTTTCTATTTCTACTACTTGTTTCATAAACTTTGTATGTTGTTCTTCCGTACAAAATCCGAAAACAGGCTCTACAACAGCACGATTATACCAAGAACGATCAAAGAATACAATTTCACCTGCATTTGGTAATTCTTTAAAATATCGCTGAAAATACCATTGTCCTTGTTCTATTTCAGTCGGCTTTGGTAATGCTTCAACACGATATTTTTTAGGGTTTAGAAATTCACTTATTCTCGAAATTGTTCCTCCTTTTCCAGCTGCGTCACGACCTTCAAAAATAATTAACACACGTTTATTCTCTTGAATAATTTTAGATTGTATTTCTAACAATTTTTCTTGAAGTTCTTTTAATTCTTTCTCATAAGCGAGTTGTTCTTTGAACTTCTTTTCTTTTATAATATAATGTCTAACCAAAAAATCAATGATTTCTTGCTTATTATTTATTTTTTCTAAATCATTTAAATCAAATTCAGCCATAGTTTTAGGTTTGATAATTAATTTTCTTCTTCTAAGTTTTGATGTTTCAAAATACGTTTATTTTTATCATCATAAGGTATTTTAGACAAAATATATTCCATCGCCTCTACTCTAGCCTTGTACTTTTTGTTGGCGTCAATGATTTTCCAAGGAGCAAAATCTGTATTTGTTTTCGTAAACATTACATCTTTATAAGCTGAATAAACATCAAACAAATCTTGCGCTTTTTGATCTACAGAGCTATACTTCCATCGTTTGGTTGGTGAATTTACAATATCTGCAAAACGTTTTGCTTGTTGTTCTTTTGTAATCGAAAAATAAATTTTAATCAAATATATTCTCGAATTAATCCACATTTTCTCGACATCATTTACCTCGTTCATAAAAGTTTCATATTCCTCTTGTGTACAAAACCCATTTACAGGCTCTACAACAGCTCTATTGTACCAACTTCTATCAAAAAAAACAATTTCTCCTGCACGTGGTAACTGGCGAACATAACGTTGAAAATACCATTGTCCACGTTCTACTTCATTAGGCTTTGGCAGTGCTATAATTCTATGTTCGCGAGGATTTAGATGTTCTACAATTCGACGAATTGCACCTCCTTTCCCAGCTGCATCTCGACCTTCAAAGACAATCACAACTTTCCGTTTATTTTCGGCTACCCAAGTTTGTAATTTTATCAATTCTTCTTGTAATTGCTCTATCCTATTTTCATATTTTACAGTACGCAAGGCTTTCGCAAAATTCAATTTTCCATGATCAGATTGTAAAAGTCCAACAAGACCTTTTTTAGTTTCGATTAATTTTAAATCTTTCGGTTTTAGCTTCATTTTCTTACTATTTAAAATTAATGATTTAGTTCTTTTACCATTCGATAATAACGTTCAATCACATTTGGATCCACCATTAAATTTACTTCAGCATCCTCTTTTCCTTTATAATTAAACAAAGAAAGCACATAACGAATAGATTCTAACCTTGCAGCATTTTTATCATTTGCGTTGACAATAATCCAAGGCGAAAAAGAGTTGTGTGTACGCGTAAACATTTGATTGATATAATGCGAAAATTCGTCCCAAAGCTCCTGCCCTTTTGCATCAACTGGACTATATTTCCATTTTTTAAGCGGATTATTTAACCTCGAATCAAAACGTGCTTGCTGCTCCTCTTTCGTCACAGAAAACCACAATTTGATAATATATGTCCCTGATTCGTACAACATATGTTCAAATTCAGAAACTTGCACCATAAATTGCTCATATTGTTGCTCTGTGCAAAATTCCATAACCGGTTCTACAACTGCTCTGTTGTACCAACTTCTATCAAAAAAAACAATTTCCCCAGCATTTGGTAATTCTTTGATATAACGATTGAAGTACCACTGATTTTTCTCGACTTCTGTAGGTTTATTCAATGCAACAACTCGCATAGAGCGCGGATTAAGATGTTCGCGAAAACGGCGAATCGTGCCTCCTTTCCCTGAAGCATCTCGTCCTTCGAAAATAATTGCAACTTTTTTCTTTTCTGTCGAAATCCAATTTTGAAGATTTACTAATTCTGATTGCAGTTTTAATAACTCGTTTTCGTATTCGAACTTCTTTATCACATTTTTATAGAGAGGATTTTCTTCTTGATTTTCAACTAAAAAATGCATTAGTTCTTCCGTTGTTGTAAAATCTAAAATCTTACTTTTTTTCATAAATATTTATAGATTGTAAAATCTTTTTTAAGGTAAAAATTTTACAGAACATAAAAGTGAAGATTATGGTAAATCTTTCTTTTAAAATCATAAATTTTATCATATTCAACCTCAATCAATTTGGTTAAATTTGTCAATAAATTAGTTTTTTGCGCATACTATTTTTCATATCAATCATATTTTCTATCGCATTTCGTCCTTTAATGCCGATGATAGATTATGTTTTGAATTATGAAGAAATCGCAAATGAACTTTGTGAAAATCGAGAAAAACCCGAATTACTTTGTAATGGTTTTTGCTATTTGAAAGAAGAAATTTCGAAAAGCAAAAAGAATCAGCCAGAAAATCATTTTGTCAAAAATTCGGTCAAAATTTTAGATGCTATTGTTCCTCAAAAACAAATTATTTCTCCAAAAAAATATTTTACACAAAAAAATAAATCTTCAACTGATTATTATCAAGATATTAATTCTAACTATATTATTCGCTTAGTTTTTCATCCGCCAATTGTTTAATTTTTCTTTTATAAATCTGAATTACAGAATCAGATAACAATTAATTAAAAACAAATAAACAATTTAAAATGAAAAACTTAAAAAATATATTCGCTTTAATCGTGGTAGGATTTACATTATTTTCTTGTAACAAAGAGCAGCCAAAACAAGAGAATTTTGAAGTAAAACATGTTTCTCACGAAGAAATGAAAGCTGTAACTAAATTGGATGTTGCGGTTGTGAACGAAGTTGATCCAATTTGCGGAATGAAAACTGCTGATCATTTAAGTGATACAGCTAATTACCAAGGAAAAACGTATGGTTTTTGTTCGACAATGTGCAAAGAAGAGTTTCTAAAAAATCCAGAAAAACATATTCATGAATAAACAATTAATAGCTGTTATTGTTATTATTTTAGGCGTTATAGGAACTGTTTTTTGGTTAAAAAATAAGCCTAAAAATGAACTTTACACTGTAATGAAAGTTCCGGAATTTTCGATGACGGATCAACATAATCAAACTATTACAAATCGTGATATGTTAGGAAAAGTGTACGTTGTAGAATTTTTCTTTACAAGTTGTCCAACGATCTGTCCTGTGATGAGCCATAATTTACGTTCGATAGAAGATGAAATAAATAATGCAAATCTTGGTTTTATTTCGGTTACAATTGATCCAAAACGTGATAATCCTGCTCGTTTGTTAGAATATGCGAAACAAATTGGTGTAAAATCGCCTAATTGGCATTATTTAACTTCGGATCGAAAAAATATCGAGCAACTTTCGGATAAATTCAATATTTATGTTGGAAAAGACGAAACAACTGCCGAAGGTCTGAATCACAGCGGAAAACTTGCGTTGGTTGATAAACAAGGAAATATCAGAAGTCGATATGATAAAATGGGCGTTCCAATGTTGTTTTATTCGGGATTGAATTACAAAGATCCTGAAGGAAAAGAACCTTCATTGGGCGGAAAATATCATCCTGAAATAGAATTTTTAAAAGAAGATATTAAAAAACTTCTTGCAGAATAAAATCTTAAACCCTCCTAAAATGGAGGGTTTTGTTTTAATTATAGTTTTCTAAATCAAAACCAATTCCTGCTCTATTTCAGTTTTCAAGAATGATTTGTATTCATTTTGATAGGCTTCTATCCGTTCTGGAGTTGCATTTTTTTCAATATCATGAAAGTGGAAACTATTCAATCTTGTCATTCCTATAAATTCATTCATTTTATGAAATCCAAATAAAACACCTTCATCAACAGATTTCTGTTCAAAAAATTCACCTTCTAACGTAAAAGCTTCTTCTGGCGCGTTCCAAGTACTTGTTACCAAATATTTTTTTCCGTGCATCAAACCTCCTTTTCCGTAATTAATTGCAGGATTTTTTCGCGAACGACCATCACTTGCGTACAATCCATTGTCGTGTCCTGCTGTAAAAACATCATCAATATAGAGTTTTAAACGAGACGGAACTTGAAACCACCAAATTGGCACATGATAAATAATTAAATCTGCCCATTTAAAATTCTCAACTTCTTCTTTTGAATCAAATTCATCATTAATATCTGTTATTCGAATATTTAATCCTAAATCTTTTAAAATTTCTTTTGACCAATTTGTAATCGAATGATTTAGCTTTCCGCCTGAATGTGCGTATTTAAGACCTCCATTTATGATAAAAACATTTTTCATTGTAATTTTCTTTTTATGAGACAAAATTCCGATAAGTTTTTCTATTATTAAAATAACTTAAATTATATATTTGTATCATAATTATTATACAATGAAAAACAATATCATTTCAGAAATATTGATAACAAAATATATGTATGGGATGTAGACAATCTAATTTCTCTAACAAACGAATTAGAAATCGAAAATATTCATTTGACTAAAATAAAAGAGTTTGAAGAAACCTATTGGTATAATGAAGAAGGAGATTCACCGACATGCCGTTCTATAACACAACATATAAAATTGGTTAATGATTCAGACTTAGATTATCCAATAATTATTTGTCCTGATGGAAAATTGATGGACGGAATGCATCGTGTTGTAAAAGCAAATTTATTGGAGTTGAAAACGATAAAGGCGTATCGACTTTCGACCTTACCAAAACCCGATTATATTGATATAGATCCTAACGATTTACCTTATGACGAAAATTAAAATTTAGAAATTATGCAATCAAATTTTGAATGGTTCAGAACCTTTAAAGCAATTTACGAAACGGGAACTTTATCTGCTGCTGCGCAACAATTATTTATTTCACAACCTGGTGTTAGCTTACATCTCAATTCGTTAGAAGCCTATACGGGCTACAAATTATTTGATCGATCAGCCCGAAAAATGGTTCCGACTGAAAAAGGAAAAATTTTGTATAATTTTATTTTAGAACCAATTCAAAAATTAGAAGCTACGGAGCAACATTTTCATAAACGAGCTGATAAAGATCGTGCAACAATCAGCATCGGAATGTGTTTTGAAACTTTTCAATATACATTAGAAGAGCATGTTTCTGATTTAGATTTTAACCTAATCATCAAATTTGGAGATTATAAATTGATGCATCAAGATTTGGATAATGGTTTATTAGATTTGGTTATCACACCTCAAAAAAGTACCCACAAAAATCTTTGTTATCATCCTTTTTCCAAAGAAAAAATCATTTTGATTGCTGGAAACAATACAGATTTAACTTCAATCGAAAAAAGTTTAAACCATAAAGATTATAAAGCTCTAAAAAATGACTTAAAAAACAATCTTTGGTACAGTACTGCTGCTGATATGGAACATTTAAAACATTTTTGGATGGAAAATTTTAAAGAGCATCCAGATTTCAAACCTAATTATATCGTTCCAAATATCAGTTCTATTATTCGTTGTTTGAGTGATGGAAATGGCTTTTCTATTGTTCCTGACTTTTTATGTCAAGAAGCACTAAATTCTGGTAAAATAAAATTGGTTTGGCAAGGTGAAAAACCGTTGGAAAATACACTCTATTTTGGTTCCCGAAAAAATACGATTTACGAAAAAGAAATTGAGCAATTGCAACAGATTTTTGTAGATAAATGGTGTAAAGATTTGGGTTAAATACTTCCCAAATCTTTAAAAAATGCAACCAATTGATGATTACTTGAAATTTGTAGTGACTCTTTTAATGAGCCCAATCTCTTTTCTACACTGCTTTGACTTGCTGGCTTGATATTATTTTGTTTTAAGTGATTTGGAATATCTTTTAATAAAATTCCATTCGAAAGCAAAGAAACCAATGTGACATCATATGAAGTAATTTCATACGTATTTTTTTGTTTTATACTACGTTTAATGTCTAATTCCAAATGCATTCCGCCCACAAAAACAGTTTGTATTGCTTTTTTCAATTCTTTCGAATCTTCTCTTCCTTTAGCCACAAACCCATCTATATGGTATTCTTTGAAAAGATTATCCACCATATCCGCTTTCTTTTCTACCGAAAAAACAATCACTTTCAAATTTGGCTGAATCGCTTTTACTGCTTCAATTAATTCTCTTCCTTCTTTCAAGTTTTGCTCGCGATGATCTTCTTCAAAAGACAAATCAGAAATCAATAAATCATAAGGTTGATTGTCGTGTAATGCTTTTTTTACTTTCAAGAATGCATCATCACAATAAAAAGCATAATCAGGATTTTCTACATGTAAATCTTTTAAAACTTTCTGAACCGAAATATTAAAACTCTCAAAATCTTCTGCAATTAATACTTTTTTAAACATACTTTTTATTTAGGTTATTGAATTGGAAATTTGATCTTAATTTTTAGACCATTCACATTTTCAGTTTCAAAAATAACATCTCCGTTTAGATTAGAAATACGTGAAACCGTATTTTGAAAACCGTTTTTAGGTTTTAAATCCGAAATTCCAATTCCGTCATCTGAATAATTGATGATAATTTGCTGATTTTCTTCTTTAAAATTTAATATAACTCGTGAAGCTTCGCTATGTTTTTTCATGTTCGTCAACAATTCTTGGATCACTAAGAAAACCTCTGTTTTAGCATAATCTTTTACGTTTCTCCAAAGTTCTTTTTCATTTCCAATCAAATATATTTTGACTTGTTCCGAATCATAAGAACTTATCAATTGTGCTAATTTTTCTGCAAAATTTTCTTGTTGATTTTCATCAATCCTATCATAGGAAATATCGCGCGAAATTTCATAAACCACTTCCAATTTATCTAAAATTTGATCACGATTAAATTCTGATTTATTCTCAATATCAGACATCACATGATAAATTCCGTTCGCCACTTTATCGTGTACTTTTTTAGAATATTTCAGTTCTGTTTTTTTGACTTCCAAAACCTTTTCTTGTTGCAACAAAACTTTCTCTTGCTCTAGTTTTTGCTTTCTTTTTCTGTACAAAAAATATCCAAAAACAAACAAAACGATCAATAAACCGATTAGAATATAAAGTTTTAAAATATCATTTTTCTTCTTTTCGTTTTCTGCTTCAGCTTTCAAAAAATCTGCACGATTTTTCTCCGAATCATAACGCACCAACGCAAATTGATTTTTCGCTCTGTTACGTTCTAACTGAATGCTATCGTTTAGCTTTTGATAAGCTTCAAAATATTGTTTTGCATTTGTAGGATTTTCTAATAAAATAAGTTGTTGATAAACTTCTAATTTATCGCCCACACTCTTATTTTCGAAAGCAATTTGTTTTCTTTTATAAGCATAATCCAAGGCTTTTTTATGATCTAAATTTGAAAAATAATCTGTTAAATGCGCATAACTTGCATTTTGTCCCCACAAATCATTTTCCTTTAATCTAATATTTAACGCTTTATTTAATTCATTTATAACATTGGACTTATTGTCTTTTAACCATTTGATATATGCTAAATTATCAGTAATTCGCGCATATTCTTTTGGATTTTCAATTGTATTCTTATCTTTTAGTAATTCTTGGTAAATCTTTATAGCTTCATCATACTGCTTATCATAACGATAACTATTTGCAATGTTATTTTGATTGATAATATAAACATCTTTTTCTTTAGAAAAATCAATTGCTTTTTGATAATAATCTATAGCATCATTAAAATTTCCTAAATCATGAGAAGTTTGCCCTAAAATATTATATGCACTAGAAAGTGTTTCTTTTTCTTCACTTATTTTAGGGTTTAATAATTTTACCGAAGAAATAATTAATTCTTGGCTTCCAAACCAATCTCCTTGATCTTTAGAAATAAAAGCCATATTTATCAAACATTTTGATGCTTGATGTTTATTATTCTGTTTAATAAATTCTGAATATGCTTTATTAAAATAAACATAAGCACTGTCAAACACCTCTTTTTCATAAAAATCCCATGCAATATCGTAAGCTTTATTATCTAAATTATCCTGCTCAATCTCTTTGTTTTTAGACTGTTGACATGAAATAATAAAAAGTATAAAATAAAAAAATAAAATTTTTCTCAAATCTCCATATTTACAACCTAAAGCTAAACAAAAAACGGATAGATTACTCTATCCGTTGATGATTTATTTTTCACAGGAACATCCCCTTTTTCTCCATTTGTATCACCGTCTATACTATCTGATGAAGTTTGTACAACTGGATGTTGATCTTGTGAAATTGTGTTTGCATTTTGATTTGGTAAAAAGAATCCCAATAAAGCGAATAATAATTCTAACATAGCTTAAATTTTTAATTTTTTGATATAGGTGCTCTTCCTCACAAAACAGATTGCGAGTAGTGTACACTAGAAAAAAGAAGCGCTTCTTTAGTAGGAAGTTTTTTGTAGTCTTGAGAACAATTCAGGAAAAATGCTTCCCTTCAAATCACCTCAACTATTTTCGAAACTACGTTTTCAGAAATCAAGTTTTTTGTTTTTGTTTTGATTTCTATTGCAAAGTAAATACAGAACACAAAGTCGCTGTTAAACAAACAATAGACAAGTTTTGGACAATTATTGGACAGCTTGTTTTACGGTAAACCGTAATTTATTTTGTCCAAAATTTGTCTACTTTGTAAAAGAATTAAAAATGAAATGTCTACGAAAAAATATCTATTCGAAAAAGCTTTTGAGAAAGCAAAAAATGAATGTGGGAGTTGAAGTAAAAATGGAATGTCTGTGCATTTAGAAAAAGTAATTTCAGATGATTATAATTATCCTATAACAAGCAAATCTTTTTCAAGATATTTTGATGATTTCGTGAAAGAAAATAATTTAAAGAAGGAAATAAGTCCTGATTTATTAAATATTCTTGCTCATTATATCGGTTATGAAAGTTTTGGAGATTTTAATCAAAAAAATCAGCTGACAAAAAATGAAGAAAAAGAAGTTAATGTAGAAGAAATCGCATCCGTAGAACCAATAATAGATAATAATATTTCTGAAGAAGAATCAATAATTAATCTTCCATCAAAAAAGAATAATTTCTTTGAGAAAATAAAACTTCAACGAAATAAAGTAATTGCTGGAAGTGGTATTGCAACGATTTTGGCTAACGAAGGATTATTTCTTAATTCCATCAATCAAAATTCGTCTTGTATGATTTGGAAAGAAAATCATTATGAAGAAATAGAATGCGAAGAAACTTCGCCTCAAATAAATGCTGTTCCATATAACGAAATTGTTTTTCAATTGAAGAAAATCACAAAACCTGATACTTTAAATTTTAAAAATGCACTTGATAAAGTTTGGTATACAAAGAAAAATGGTGAAGTAGAATTTTTTACCAATTATGGATTACATCCCGAAAATGGTAAAACATTGAAACCTGTCATAAAATATATTTTAACTAAATATGTCTTAAATAATGAACAATAAAAAACACTCAACATGCGAGATGAAGAGTGTTATGATTGTTAGAAATGATATATAAAATTTAGAAAATTTTAAAAAGAATTCGAATACTAAATGTGATCACTAAAAAAGCTACAGCCAAAATAGCAGCTTTCTGAGGTATTTTACCTGCTAATTTCGCTGCAATTGGTGCTGCTAAAGCTCCTCCAATTATTAAACCTGCAATGATAAAACCATGACTTACACCCAAAGCTGCAAAAAAAGTCAACGATGCAGAAAGTGTCACAAAAAACTCGGCTAAACTAACTGTTCCTACTACTAAGTTTGATTTTTTTCCTTTTGCTAATAAAGTTGATGTCACGACAGGTCCCCAACCTCCACCACCAAAAGCATCTAAAAAACCTCCAGCAAATCCTAAAAACCCAACTCTTTTTACTTTTTTTCGTTCGATTTTTTTTCTGAATGCTAAAATAATTAATCGAATTCCGATGATTAAGGTGTACGAAGCCAATATTCCGTAAGTAATGGTCTCATATTTGTTTCCCAAATAAACCAATAATAATGATCCCGAAACTGCTCCAATAACACCTGGAATAGCCAATGCTAATAATAATTTTTTGTTTACATTTCCAAATCTATAATGCGAAAAACCACTAATTCCGCTCGAAAACATTTCGGCAGAATGAATACTACCACTTATTGAAGGCAGATTAACGCCAAATAACATCATGCTTGTGGAACACGTTACACCATATCCCAAACCAACGGCTCCGTCGACCATTTGAGCGAAAAAACCAACCGCCAACATAATATAAAAAACATTTGGAATGTGAATCACAAAATCTTTCGCTTCCGAAAAACTTACGATTGATGACAAAGCATATCCTAAGAATAATGTAAAAAATATCAATGTAATTTCGGTTACTAAACGTTTGTATTTTTTAGTCGATTTTTTTCCTTCAAATGAAGAAGTTAAATGATTCAAATCGGTTAGTTTTTGATTAAAATCTCCTTTGTGATTATTTCTTATTTTATTTAAACTTTCAATGTTTTCATCAATTGAATCTGGAATAACATCAGAAAAATATTCTCTCAAACGTTTTGCCATAACAGGAGATTGTCCATTTGTAGAAATTGCAATTTTAAGATGACCTTTATTCACAATTGAACCTAAATAGAAATCGCACAAATCTGGCTGATCAGCTGCATTAACCAAAATTCCTTTTGCATTTGCTTTTTGCTTCACTTCTCTCGAAGTTTCTTTATTATCGGTTGCGACAATCACTAAATCTACATCTTCCAAATCACTCGATTCGAACGCATGAGTTTCATGTTGAATTGATGGATATTGCAAAAAAACATCTTTCAATTCTTGTTTAAAATCCTTTGCTACAACTTTCAAATTGATCGAAGGATTTTGTTTGATTAGCGTCGAAACCTTTTCTAATCCTACATTTCCTCCGCCAACAATCAGGAAGCGCAAATGTTCTGTTTTTAAAAATATCGGGAATAAATTATTTTTCATTGTTCTTAAAGCGATTTAACTAATTAAACGAAAAATATTTTCGATAGGTAAAATCTCCGAATGTTTCATTGTCTATTTTTTCTTTTGTATAACTTTCGAAAACTTGATCTAGCTCATTCAAAATCTCAGTCTCATTGACTTTTTCTTTATAAATTTTATTCAAACAAACACCATATCGATCTCCACCCAACATCAAATTATAATGTCCAGCAGAAGTCCCTACAAAACCAATTTCCGAAACATACGAACGACCGCAACCATTTGGACAGCCCGTCATACGAATAGAAATATCATCATTTTGAAGTTGATGTTTTTCTAGCAAAGGCTCTATTTTAGTCACCAATTCTGGCAAATAACGTTGCGCTTCTGCTAAAACCAATGGACAAGTTGGTAAAGCCACGCATGCCATCGAATTTTTTCGAAGTTCACTAATATCTTTGTGAATAGAATATTTTTCTAAAAGCTGTTCAACTTTAGCTTTATTTTCAGTCGAAATTTTACCTAATAATAATTTTTGATTCGCTGTAAAAATAAAATTATTGATATTTAATAAAGCCAATTCATGTAAAAATGCTTTCTGATTAGGCTGTACAACTCCATTCTCCACAAATAAAGTGTAATACCACGTTCTGTTATTCACTTGTCGCCAATTATAAATATCAGAACACTCCGTAAATTGATAAGGCTGAGAAGGCTCTAATTTAAAACTAACACGTTTTTCTAATTCAGACTTGAAACCATCAACCGTTAATTTATCAACTGTATACTTTAGTCTCGCTAATTTTCGATCGCCTCGATTCCCAAAATCACACTGAATTGTCAATACTTCATAAGCAACTTTCAACACTTTTTCTTCAGAATCTACAAAACCAATTTCGGTAGGTAGACGCGAATATGTATTTGGATTTCCGTGAGTTGTAGACAAACCTACACCAACAGCGATATTGAAACCTTTCAATTCATTATTTTCGATAATCGCAATCAGTCCCAAATCATTTGCAAAAACATCTATATCATTAGTTGGCGGAATAGCGATTGCAATTTTAAATTTTAGAGGTAAATAGCGGTCATCATACAAATTATCTTTCTCTGTTTCGCGTTCGTAAATCTTTTTATTATCCACAAAAATCTCATAATAAGCTCGTGTTTTAGGCAACAAATGTTTTGATAATTTATCTGCATATGCATGAATTTGAGCATGAATTGGCGAAAGCAACGGATGAGAACTCGCAATTACATTTCGGTTTACATCGCCACAAGCTACGATAGAATCTAACGTTGCTTGGTCAAACGATTGTAAAGTTGGACGCAATTGATGTTTCAAAATTCTGTGCAATTGAATGGTTTGACGCGTTGTAATTTTCAAAACGCCTGTTCCATATTGTTCAGAAGTTTCATGAATTGCCAACCACTTATCAGCGTCTATAATTCCACCCGGAATACGCAAACGAATCATAAACGAATACAATTTGTCTAACTTTTTTTCTGCGCATTCTTCTCGTCTATCGCGATCATCTTGCACATACATTCCGTGAAATTTTACCAAAGCTTCGTCATCTGCACGTACATTTCCAGTGTGATTATCCAGCTCTATACTTTCTTTTAACGTACCGCGAAGTCCGTCACTTTTTATTTTAATTCCTTCTATAGGACATTGTTTTTCTGTACTCATTTTGTTAGTTGTTGGTTGATCAGTAAACATCTTTTTAGTAGCGACCTTTTTCTTCTAATTGTTCCAGAAAATTTTTCGCTGAAACCTCCTCTTGATTTGATTCTTATGCTATTAACTCGATCAAAGCACTTTCTACATCTGTACTCATTCCATCTTTTTGACCACAGACATACAAATACGCACTTTCGTTTAACCTATTGTAAAGTTCTTTTCCTCGTTCTTTCACTCGATCTTGCACATAAATTTTATGTTTTTGATCTCTCAAAAAAGCTGTATCTAATTTGCTTAAAACTCCTGTTGAAAGCCATTCCTGAATTTCAGTTTGATAATAGAAATCCGAAACAAAATGTTGTTCACCAAAAAACAACCAGTTTTTACCTTCTGCGCCAATTGCATCACGATGTGTCAAAAAACTACGAAAAGGTGCAATTCCTGTTCCCGGACCAATCATAATTACCGATTGATTTTCATCTGGAAGTTTGAAATTTTTATTTTTATGAATGTAAAATTCTATGGATTTATCATGCTCAAAATCTGCTAAAAACTGAGAACATAATCCAGTTTTTTGTTGATCAGAAACTGAAAAAGTATTCAGACTAACCGTTAAATGAATTTCGTTATCATGTGCTTCATTCGATGATGAAATCGAATATAAACGTGGTGCAATTGGATGCAAAAGATTTAAAATATCATCAAATTTTATTGTAGATTCTGACGAATAATATTTTATCAACAAATCAATTAAATCAATCTTAGTTTCAAGAATTTCTACATTCAAAATCGTTGCAAATTGATCGATTGATTTTTTAGAAAGTGCTCTAATATTTTTTTTCTTCAAGTTCTTTTGCGCGATTTTCTTCATTGAAAAATTTTGCAATCGTTAAAATTTCGGTTTGATTATTTTTTGGATAAACACCCAAAGCATCGCCAGGTTCGTAATCGACTTGCTCATCATCTGCAATTTCGATATGATATGTTTCTTTATTCGAACCTTTATCGTTCAAAACAATTTTATGCTTTACAATTCCTTCGTACGATTTTTTCTGCGTAGAAGAACTTTGTAATTTTTGAGGTTGAACATTTGTTGAACTTCTTTCTGATTGAATAATTTTTAAGATTTCAGCAAACGAATTTTCGGCAATTTCTTGATAATCTATATCTACTTTTACCAAATCAAAAACGCGTTGCGCACCAAGTTTTCCAAATAATTCATCAATTTCTTCTCCTGATTTACAGAAAAACGGATAAGAAGTATCGCCCAAACCAAAAACAGCAAACTTAGTTTGATTTAATCTTAGGTCAGAATTGCTCCAATTATCAAAAAATTTTTGTGCATTTTGAGGTAAATCTCCATCTCCTTGCGTACTAAAAATTAGAATTAAGAATTCTTCCTTTTCAATTTTTTCGAGTGGATATTGAAACGCTTCAATCGCTTTGGCTTGAATTTTATTCATCTTAAAAATTCCAAGCAATTGATTAGCTAATTTCTTCGCATTTCTTGTTTCAGTTCCATAGATTATTGTAGGTTTGATTGAGGTTAAAACTTTTTGTTCTTGAGGTACTTCTTGTGTTTGATTTGCAACTAATCCAGCCAAATAACCATTTGTCCAAATAATTTCGTCACGTGATAATTCTTTGACTAAACTTTTTACTAAGTTCAATTTTTCGTTAGCTAGCATAAGAACTTGTTGTTTTATGGTTATCAAAATATGAGTTGGAAGTTGGTTGTTCATCTAACCAAGCGAATGATTGATGCAAATTAACAACATGACCAACGATAATTAAAGTTGGTACAAAATCAAAGGTTGGTAAATGTTTTTCTACAATATTTTCAAAAATAAAAACTTGCGTTTTCTGATCTGGAGTTGTCGCTTGTTGAATAACTGCTAAACCTTTTTCGGTATCAATTCCATTCAAAATCAACTGATCAGCTAAAGTTTGCAAACGCTGTACACTCATATAAAAAACCAATGTATCAGACGTATTTGCCCAATCTTTCCATTGTTTGTGTTCAATAGATTTCAAATCGCACAACGTCAACATGCGAACTCCTTTCGAATGATTTCGCGCTGTCAATGGAATTCCCGTGTAAGCTGCAGCACCAAAAGCAGCCGAAATACCTGGAATTATTTCGTACGGAACATGATTTTTTTTCAAGGTTTCTAATTCGTCCAAAATATTAGAGAAAAGTGAAGCATCACCTCCTTTCAATCGAACCACTAATTTTCCTTGCATTACAAACTCAATCATCATATCGTTAATATCTTTTTGAGGCGTATGAATGCCTTTCGAACATTATTTTCCGACATAAATAACCAACGCATCTTTCGACGCATATTCGTCTATTAACACTGGAGAAACCAAGCGATCTGTCAAAATAACATCTGCTTTTTTTGATATAATTTAATGTTTTGAGCGTCACCAATTCTGGATCTCCAGGACCAGCGCCAGCCAAAATTACTTTTCCTATTGTTGTTTGCATGTTTGTAATAAATAAGTTGATTGATAAAATTTAATTGATGTTTTAATCAATAAACATCAAAGCAGCGACTGTATTTTTCGTTGTTTCGTCAATCAAAATGGCATTTCCTGTATGAATATTTTCTTTGAAAGAATCAAAAAATAAAGGTTGATTTGTTTTTAAAACAACTTGTCCAATATCATTTAACTTGATTTCTTCAGATGGAATAAATTCCCAATTATTAATATCCCATTGTTGATCGATTGTTTTGATTTTTGCACGAACCGAATGAAAACGATGTTGCAACACATACGTTTTTCCTTGTTGTAATGCATTATTGTCTAACCAACAAATCCACGCTTTTAGCACATTTGTCGTTTGCGGTTCTTCGGAAGTTTTTACAATTGTGTCTCCTCTACTGATATCTATATTATTTTCGAGATGAATCACAACATTTTCTCCTGCTTCAGCATGTTGTACTTCTTCCAAATGACGTTCTATTTTAACAATTTTTGATTCGATATTTGATGGATAAACTTTAATAGAATCCCCAACTTTGTAGGCTCCACTCAAAATTTGCCCTGCATAACCTCTATAATCGTGATGCTCTTCATCTTTTGGACGAATTACCCATTGAACCTGAAAACGAGCTGCTAAACTTTTATCTGTTTCAATCGAAACTGTTTCCAATTGATGCAATAATGTTTCACCATTATACCAAGGCGTTTTCGCAGATTTTTCGACAATATTATCGCCAACCAAAGCAGAAACTGGAATAAAAGTTACTTCATCATAATTCAATTGATCTTGAATTTGTTGAAAATTATTTTTTATCTTTTCGAAAATATCTTGTGAATAATCAACCAAATCAATTTTATTAATGGCGATAATTGCTTTTTTAATTCCCATTAACGATCCAATACTTGCATGACGTTTTGTTTGAGAAGTGATTCCTTTACGTGCATCAACCAAAATAATAATCAACTCTGAATTTGAAGCTCCTGTAATCATATTTCGCGTGTATTGCTCATGTCCAGGCGCATCTGCAATAATAAATTTTCGTTTTGCAGTCGAAAAATATTTGTACGCTACGTCTATTGTAATTCCTTGTTCGCGCTCGGCACGTAAACCATCTGTAATCAAAGACAAATCAATTTCGTCGTCTTCATTTGATTTACGTTTTTCTAAAACACCCAATTGATCGGTGTGAATACTATTCGAATCGTAAAGTAAACGCCCTATTAAAGTACTTTTACCATCGTCTACGTTTCCTGCTGTTATAAATTTTAATGCATTCATTTTACTTAATTCCTATAGATATTATAGAGTTTTGTTTAAAAAAATTTTGACTTAAAAATAACCTTGTTTTTTACGGTCTTCCATCGCCGATTCTGACAATTGATCATCCAAACGAGTTTGCCCTCTTTCACTAATTCTTGTATTGATAATATCAGTAATAATATCTTCAATCGTAGAAGAATCTGAAGGTACAGCCGCTGTACACGTCATATCACCAACCGTTCTGTAACGTACTTTTTCTACCACAACCTCATCGTCTGCATTTGGCTGAATAAAATCTGAAGTCGCAATTAACTTATCATTGTAAACAATACATTCACGCTCGTGAGCAAAGTATAGATTTGGCAATTCGATGTTATTTTGTTTGATGTAATTCCAAACATCTAACTCTGTCCAATTGCTAATCGGAAAAACACGTACATTATGTCCTTTTTCAATTCTTCCGTTCAAAATATTCCACAATTCAGGACGTTGAAGTTTCGGGTCCCATTGACCAAAATCATCACGAACTGAGAAAATACGCTCTTTTGCACGTGCTTTTTCTTCATCGCGACGAGCTCCTCCAATACATGCATCAAATTCATTTTCTTCAATCACATCTAATAACGCATACGTTTGTAAGGCATTACGAGAAGGAAAACGGCCAGAAGTTTCTTTCAGATTATATTTTTTTATAGCATTTTCTACAGAGGCTACAATCAATTTTTCACCGATTTTATCAACCAAATAATCTCTAAATTTTATCGCTTCAGGAAAATTGTGTCCTGTATCTACATGTACTAAAGGAAAAGGAAATTTTCCTGGACGAAAGGCTTTCAAAGCTAAATGAATCAAAACAATCGAATCTTTTCCTCCTGAAAATAACAATGCTGGACGCTCAAATTGAGCAGCTGTTTCTCTCAGAATGTAGATTGCTTCGTCTTCTAATTGATTTAAATAATTTTTTTCTTGACTTGACATTCTTTCTAACTTTCTAACTTATTTTTTGACAATAAAAAACTCCTCAAAATTTTAGAGGAGTTCATGAACTATTATTTTCGTAATTAATACATCACAACATATTCCTCCTCTTCTAAAGAGCGACACATATACATTGACATATTAAATACTATTTTTTTCATTTTTCATGTTACATTTCTGATTTCAAAATTATATTATTTTTCTAAATAAATATAATTAATAGAATAGTTTAAATAACAAACCTATTTTTCAAACAATTTAAAGAAAATTATCCTAAATAAGTTTATTCAATAAAATAATAATCTATAATACCGATAGATTTTATGTTGTAAAAGTAAAAATTTTATTTAAAATACAAAGATTGATTCCAAAAAAAGATAAAAAATTGAATATTTCGGGGACTTGCTTACCTTTGCAAAATGTCAAGAAAAGCGAAACAAAAAATCATATTAAATAATATAGAAGTTTTACGTGCTGGTGCAAAAGGTGTATCGGTTGGTAAAACAGAGGAAGGAAAAACGGTTCTGATAAAAGGCGCAATTCCAGGAGACGTTGTAGATGTACACGTTTTGAAGAAAAAAAGCAGCTATTTAGAAGGACAAGCAATCGAAATTCACACAAAATCTCCTTATCGCGTTCAGCCAGAATGTGAGCATTTTGGTGTTTGCGGTGGTTGTAAATGGCAAGATATGAGCTATGATGCGCAATTAAAATTTAAGCATGACGAAGTGGTTAACAATTTGGTTCGTATCGGAGGTTTCAAAGATTTAGATGCTGAAATTGTTCCAATTTTAGGTTCTAAAGAACAATATTTTTACCGTAATAAATTAGAGTTTACTTTTTCTAATGCACGTTGGTTAACATTAGAAGAAATTCAGTCTGGGAAAGAATTTGACGACCGTGACGTAGTTGGATTCCATATTCCTGGTGCTTGGTCTAAAGTTTTGGATGTTACAAAATGTCACTTGCAACGTGATCCTTCTAATGCGATTCGTGTCGAAGCAAAACGTTTTGCATTAGAGCATCATTTAGATTTCTTCGATTTAAAAAATCAAGAAGGTTTATTGAGAACATTAATGATTCGTACTTCTCAGAATGGACAAGTAATGGTTTTAGTTCAATTTTTCCGTGAAGAGAAAGAAAATCGTGAAGCTTTCTTACAAAACCTAAAAGATAAATTCCCTGAAATCACATCTTTATTGTATGCAATCAATCCAAAACAAAACGATTCTGTTTATGATTTAGATATCGAAGTTTTTGCTGGAGATGATCATATTATGGAAAAGATGGAAGATTTGAACTTCAAAATTGGTCCAAAATCTTTCTATCAAACAAATCCAGAACAAGCTTACGAATTATATAAATTAACACGTGATTTTGCAGGTTTAACTGGAGATGAATTAGTATACGATTTATATACTGGAACTGGAACAATTGCGCAATTCGTTTCGAAAAAAGCGAAAAAAGTAGTTGGTGTAGAATCTGTTCAAGAAGCAATTGATGCAGCAAAAGCGGCAGCAAAATTTAATGGAATTGACAATTGTGATTTCTATTGTGGTGACATGAAAGACGTATTAAATCAAGATTTCATTAACGAACACGGAATTCCAGATGTAATTATTACTGATCCTCCACGTGATGGAATGCATAAAAAAGTGGTTGAAAATATTTTGTTTATGAATCCTAAACGTGTTGTTTATGTTTCGTGTAACTCTGCTACACAAGCGCGCGATTTAGAATTGATGAAAGATCAATATAAAATTGTTAAAGTTCAACCAGTTGATATGTTTCCACAAACACATCATGTAGAAAATATTGTACTTTTAGAGCGAATTTAAAATTCAATCAAAAAAAAATGAAAAATATTCAACGTTTTCTAGCCTACTCAATTTTTGCTTCTATAATTTCTTTAGCATTTTATAGTTGCGAAGATGATGATATTTGTACCGACGAAGGTGATGTTCCACGCATGGTTGCTGATATGTATTATGATGGAACTAATGTTCCTTTGGAAGATTCTATTTATTATTGGGCGTATGTTTATAATGATTCGATTACGAAAGGAATTAGAGAAGCTACAGGAACGAGTAAAGATACTGTCTTAATCGAAAAAAATTCTGCTTTAGGAAAAACGAGTTTCGGAATTGCTTTGCGTCAAAATAGTAAAAAAGAGATTTACTATACTATAGCGCAAGGTCCAGATATAGATGTAAAAGATTCTATAACGGGTAAAGTCATCAGAACAATTCCTGCAAAACGTGATCGATTGATTTTAAAATACGATACGCTTGGAAATGGCTATACTTCTAAAGCTTGTGGTTTTGGATTAACTTTTAAAGGAGTTGATGTAAAATTGGTAACAAAAACTGGAAATGGAGCTGGAAATTGGATAAAAAAAATAGAAACTGTAAATACTGAAATTAAAGATGGTTCGACAACTATTATTAAGCTTTTTGCTGACGAGCGCAATTAATTTTGCATTTGGTCAAGAAAATAAAACTGATTCAACAAAAGTTTCGGTTACAGATTCTATTCCCCAAAAAAAATACCACGATATTTTTATCGGTGTAGATATTTTCAATCCAATTGTTTCTGCTTTCAACGATAAAAAAGGAGTTAGCGCTTATGCTTCTTATCAAATCAATAATAAGTGGCATGCCGCTGTAGAAGCTGGTTTCGAGAAAAATAATTTCAATGAAATCAATTGGAATGTTGATGTTGACGGCGTTTTTGCAAAACTTGGTGCAAACTGGTTTATAACGCAAGATATAGAAAATCAATCGAACGGAATTTACATTGGTGGACGAATTGCGTATTCTAAATATTCGCAAACCATCAATAGTTATCCGATTAGAGATTTACAATCGAATGAGATTACAGGAACAGGAAGTTTGCCAAAAGCGAATGTAAGCAGTTATTGGATAGAAGCTGTGGTTGGTGGACGTGTAGAGATTTTCAAGAATTTTTATGGTGAGTTAGCCTTGCATCCTGCAGCTTATATTGGAGGTAAAAAAGATCAAGGAATTGATCCTTTGGTTATTCCTGGTTACGGAAAATACAGTGGTCCTTTCAATATGCCAGTTTTTTGGGGAATTGCTTATAAGATAAACTAAGACTAAAAACTTGTTATGAATCAAATTAGATTAACAAAAGATAATATTTCTCTTTTTCCGAAATATAATAAATTACTTCAAAATGGAAAAATAAAATTCGATTCTTTAGGTCGATTAAGATATTTACATGGAGCACCAATAGGAGATTTGATTCAAATCAAAATAGATAAAAATGGAAAAACAATTTATAAAGAAATAAGTGATGAATGGTTTGATCCAGAAAGTGAAAAAGCTAAAAAATTTGTTTGGTTATAGATTTATATACAAACTAAAAAAGGAACTCTAATTGAGTTCCTTTTTTCTTGATGCGAAGCTGAAATAAATTCAGCTTGACATTTTTTCTCTACATTATCATTAATAATCCTTAAATTAGTTCATCTAACTAAGTCATTCTGAATTCGTTTCAGGAACATATCATATAAGGAATTCTGAAAATATATTATGTTTATATACTTACAAACAAATATCGAACTGTTTTTTATATTGGAGTTACCAACAATTTAATTAAAAGAATAGAAGCTCATAAAGAAGGAATTGGTTCAGCTTTCACTCAAAAATACAATGTAAAATCATTAATTTATTTTGAAGATTTTACTTCAATTAGTCAAGATATGTTAAGAGAAAAGCAATTGAAAAATTGGAAATGGGAATGGAAAATTAATTTAATTAAATCTAAAAATCCAAATTTAGAAGATATTAGTATTCTATAATAAACAAAAAAGGAACTCTAAATTGAGTTCCTTTTTATATGTTCTAAAAAGATTTATAGATTAATCCAAAACCTTTGCTCCTTTTACTTTTTGATTCGTTAAAGCAATATCCAAAACTTCTTTCATTTCTTTTACAAAATGAAAAGTCATTCCTTTTACGTATTCTGCTTTAATTTCTTCAATATCTTTTCGGTTATCTTCGCACAAAATAATTTCTTTGATATTTGCACGTTTTGCCGCTAAAATTTTCTCTTTAATTCCGCCAACTGGCAACACTTTTCCACGAAGCGTGATCTCACCTGTCATTGCTAATTTTGCTTTTACTTTTCGTTGTGTAAAAGACGAAACCAAAGACGTCAACATTGTAATTCCGGCAGATGGTCCATCTTTTGGCGTTGCTCCTTCCGGAACGTGAATATGAACTTTATAATTCTCGAAAACTTCTGGTTTAATTCCCAATTCATCCGCATGCGATTTGATGTATTCTAATGCAATTGTTGCAGATTCTTTCATCACAGTTCCTAAATTTCCTGTAATAGAAAGTCCACCATTTTTCGCTTTCGATAAAATAGATTCGATAAATAAAATATCTCCACCAACACTTGTCCAAGCTAAACCTACTACAACTCCAGGAACCTCATTATTCTCATATTGATCTGGTGTAATAGAAGGTCCTAAAATTTTAGAAATATCTTCGATTGAATATTTTGCATTAAATTCTTCTTCCAATGCAATATGTTTTGCAGCCGAACGAACTAATTTCGCAACTTTCTGATTCAATTTACGAACACCAGATTCACGCGTATAACCTGTTATTAAATATTCGATTTCTTTTTTTCCTAACACAACATCTTTCTCTTTCAAGCCATGTTCTGTTAGTTGTTTTGGTAAAAGGTGACGTTTTACGATTTCAGATTTTTCCTCGATTGTATAACCTGCAATATTAATCATCTCCATACGATCACGTAACGGACTTGGAATATCACCAATATTGTTTGCTGTCGCGATGAAAAATACTTTCGATAAATCGTAGCCAATTTCTAAGAAATTATCATAAAAAGTTGAGTTTTGCTCTGGATCTAAAACCTCTAACATTGCTGATGAAGGGTCTCCATGCGCACTAGCCGACATTTTATCAATTTCATCTAAAACAAAAACCGGATTCGACGATTCAGATTTTTTGATTGACTGTAAAATTCTTCCTGGCATCGCTCCAATATAGGTTTTACGATGACCACGAATCTCAGATTCATCGTGTAAACCACCCAACGACATACGTACATATTTGCGCCCAATCGCTTCTGAAATAGATTTCCCCAACGATGTTTTACCAACACCCGGAGGTCCATACAAACAAAGAATTGGCGAACGCATATCTCCTTTCAATTTCAACACAGCAAGATGCTCCAAAATGCGTTCTTTCACATCTTCTAAACCATAATGATCATGATCTAAAATTTTCTTTGCATTCTTGATATCAAAGTTATCTTTTGTCAAGGTATTCCAAGGTAAATCCAACATAAATTCAAGGTAATTACGCTGAATATTATGTTCTGGCATTTGTGGATTTAGACGAGAAAGACGGTTGATTTCTTTATCAAAATGATTGGCTACATCTTCGCTCCAACTTTTCGTTAAAGAACGTTTGCGCATTTCATTGATTTCTTCTTCTGTCGAATTCCCTCCTAACTCTTCTTGAATCGATTTGATTTGTTGATTTAAGAAATATTCTTTTTGTTGTTGATCTAATTCTTTGCGAACTTTATTCTGAATCGTATTCTTCAACTCCAATTTCTGAAGCTCAACATTCATAAAACGCATCACTTCCATTGCGCGAAGTTTCATATCAGAAATTTCTAATAACAACTGTTTTTCATCTAAACTCAACGTTAAGTTAGACGCTACAAAGTTAATTAAAAATGTATTACTTTCGATACTTTTTATCGCTCCTGCAGCTTCCGAAGGTAACATCGGATTTTCTTCTACAATCTGAAAAGCTAAATCACGAATTGATTCAATAATAATTGGATATTCTTTGTTACGAGAAGTCGGAACTTTTTCTGTCAGAATTTCTACTTCAGCCTTGAAATAAGGATCATTTGATACAAATTCTTTTACTTTAAAACGTTTCATCCCTTGTAAAATCACCGTAATGTTTCCGTCTGGCAATTTTATCATTCGCATGATTTTCGCAACTGTACCAACTGTATACAAATCGTCTTGTGTAGGATCTTCCACTGCAATTTCTTTCTGCGAAAGCACTCCAATAATGCGATCTTCTTTGTAAGCTTGTGTTAAAAGTTGTATAGATTTATCTCTACCCGCGGTAATTGGCGCAACCACACCCGGAAATAAGACAGTGTTTCTTAACGATAAAATAGGCAATACCGAAGAAATATCTTGCTTATTTAGCTTACTTTCTTCGTCTTTACTCATCAAAGGAATTAATTCGATTTCTTCTTCCATTACTTGTGCTAATGACAAATTGTCTATGTTCATAATTTTTTTATACGTTCAAAGTGTCAGTAAAACTATTTTTAACTGACGAAAGCCTTTCATAATAACAGCATTATTAAGATTTGAATCTTGTCTAAAGCATTTAGAAAAGCGAGTATAAATAAGTCAAACGTTATGCCAATAAAATATATTGTCAGTTTTTCAATAAAGGTTTTGAATGAGGATAAATAAAAAAATCGGGATTTACCCGATTTTAGATTTTGCAATTACTTTGCGATACAATTCTTCATATTGCGGAAGAATATTCGTTTTATCAAATCGTATCGCTTGTTCTTTTGCTTGATAACTAAACTCTGCCAAACGCCTATCGTCTTCTAAGATATAGATTGCCTTTTCTGCCATCATTTCGATATCTCCTACAGGACAAACAAAACCAGTAAGTCCATCAACATTTACTTCTGGAATTCCGCCTGCATTCGACGAAATAACCGGAACACTTGCCGCCATAGCTTCAAGTGCTGCCAAACCAAAACTTTCTTGTTCGGAAGGTAAAAGGAATAAATCTGCCGCTTTCAAAACATCATTCAAGTCACTTACCATTCCAAGACTTTTCACTTTATCTTGAATTCCAAATTCTTGAATCATTTGATCCGCCATATCCCATTCAGGACCTTCTCCAGCAATAATCAATTTCGATGGAATTTGTTTCTGAATCAAATTAAACGTTCCAATTACATCTTCAATACGTTTTACCTTTCTCAAATTTGAAGTGTGCAAAATTACCTTCTCTTTTGGTTGCGCAAAATTATCACGACAACACACACATTTCTCTGGCAAATATTGATCATTATCAATAAAATTTGGCACAACTTCTATTTCATTTGTAATGTCAAATGCTTGTAAAGTATCTTGTTTCAAACTTTCGGAAACTGATGTTACAGCATCCGATTCGTTAATCGAAAATTCAACAGCCGTTTTATACACAGGATGTTTCCCTACCAACGTAATATCTGTTCCGTGCAACGTTGTTACAATTGGTAATTTATAACCCTTTCGAGCCAACATTTGTTTCGTAAAATACGCTGCATACGCATGCGGGATCGCATAATGTACATGAACCAAATCTAATTCGTAATGCAAAACTTTATCATACAAAATTGTACTCAACGCCAAATCGTAAGGCTGATATTGAAACAATGGATACGTTTCGACATGAATTCGATGAAAGTATATATTTGGTAATTTGATGTTTAATCTCGCAGGAACATTTGTGCTAAAAAAATGTACTTCATGACCTTTTTCCGCTAAATCCATTCCCAGTTCTGTTGCCACAATTCCACTCCCTCCGTAGGTTGGATAGCATACAATTCCTATTTTCATTCGCGATTTTTATTTAGACAAATTTAAGGTAAAATTGCTTCATAAATTACTTGTCGAATATTTTCTCGCACTTTTTTAATGGAAAGATAATTTGGCTCGACAGTTTCATTGACACGATTCGAAAGAAAAATATATACAATTTTATACTGAGGATCTGCCCAAACTATCGTTCCTGTAAAACCTGTATGACCAAAACTTTCGGATGATGAACCTATTTTAGACGTTGTTTGCATTTTATCAAATCCAGCTCCACGATGATTGTCTTTGAATTGTTGTTTGGTAAATTCCGCCACCGTTTCTGGCTTCAAATAAACCTCATCACCATATTCGCCTCCATTCAAATACATTTGCATCAATTTTGCTAAATCAATCGAGTTGGAAAATAAACCAGCATGACCAGCAATTCCGCCCATCATCGCAGCTCCTTGATCATGTACAAAACCATGAACGAGTTGATTTCTGTAGGTTTTGTCATATTCGGTTGGAATAATATCTTCTAAACTAAATTTTTCCTTTGGATTGAATGTTGTGCGATACATTCCTAATGATTGATAAAATTTCTCTTGTGTCAGTTGATTCAGATCTTTCCCAAAATCCTTTTCTAATTTCTTTTTGAAAATATAATAACCTAAATCTGAATATTCATATGATTTACGACCTAAAGATGATTTATAAATATCTTCGTAAATCGTATCTTTTATAGAATTGATGATATAAATGTTATCTGTAACTTTTATTTGATGTTCTTCGTCTTGCTTTCTCGAATAGAAATCTAAATATAATCGCGCATTTTTTACATTGACCGTTTCATTGTAAAAACCAATCCAAGGTTTAAGACCAGCTTGATGCGCTAATACTTCACGAACTTTTAAAGAAGATTTATTCGAATTCTTAGCATCATTATCGATTTCTCCAATTGTTTGATCAAGGTTTAACTTGCCTTCGTTTACCTCCAACATCAACAAAGGCAACGTCGCCGTCACCTTTGTTACCGAAGCAACATCATATAAATCTGTCCACTTCACTTTTTTTGAAGAATTTTTATCTTGTGTTCCGAAGCTTTTATCATACACTATTTTCCCATCTTTTGCGACTAAAATTTGCATTCCAGGCGTGTAATGATTTGCGATTGCTTCTTCGGCAAGTTTATCTATTTCTGAGAGTTTTTTTTTCCTAAATTCACATTTTCAGGTGCAGTAAATCCCAAACGTTTGATGTGTTTTGTTACAATTCCTTGTCCTTCTTTCAAGTTTTGATTGATATCTACCGGAAATGTTCCATCTGCATCAATTGCTCCAAAAATAACTTGCGCAGCAGCTGCTTGCGCATCTTTTGTATTTTGATAATGAACTGTAACCGCGTCTAAATTTGATAAATCTAAATCTTTCAACCCGTAAGGACTTGTGAATAACGAAAAGATTTTCTTTTTGTCTTTTGGTAACGCTTTCAAAATTGCTTTCGAATTATCGGACAATTTATAAGGTTTATAAACCGTTTCATTCGATAGAAACGCTCCAGAAATAATCACATCATAATCATTCAATAAATTGATTTGATTTGGATTTGAAATTTTTACTAATTCAACATTTGTGTACTTTTGTAAATGTGTCAAAAATTGATCATAATCTGTTTGTTCAAGGGGAACAAAAGCTATTTTTTGATTCAATTTTTTAATTGGTAAAAGTTTGTGTTCATTCTTCACAACTGTCGAAGCTTTTTCAAAAATCTTAGTTGTTAAAGCTAAATTTGTTGGAGAATTTAAATCTTCTAACACATTTGTAGGATTTAAAGTTTTAATCTCATTTAAACCTGTGATATATTTCGCCATCAAAATTTTCTTCACACTTTCTTCTAAACGCGCTTCAGAAATCTGACCTTTATTTATTGCATCAATAATTTTTTGTTTCCCAACGTGTACATTTTGCGAAAACAATAAAATATCATTTCCCGCTACAAATGCTCTATAATCTACATCACCAGCAGGAAACATTTTTGCTACACCATCCATATTCAACGCATCTGTAATCACAATTCCTTTGAATTGTAATTCTCCTTTCAAATAATCTGTAATAATATTTTTAGATAAAGTTGAAGGTATTTTTGGATCTGGTTCTAAAGCTGGAACATTTAGATGTGCCACCATAATTGACTGTACACCTGCATCAATCATTTTTTTGAAAGGCGCAATGTGATATTTCTCTAAATCTGCTTTATTATCTGGAATTAAAGGTAAAACTTTGTGCGAATCTTGATCCGTATTTCCATGTCCAGGAAAATGTTTTGCAGACGATAACACGTTTTGTGCACGCATCCCATCCATATAAGCAATTCCTTTTTCTGCAACGCGATCAGGATTTGAACCAAAAGAACGATTCCCAATAATTGGGTTATTTGGATTAATATTGACATCAACCGAAGGCGAAAAATTAAACTGGACGCCCATTCTATTCGCTTGCACACCAATTTGCTTTCCAACTTGATAAATCAATTTATTATCGCGTAAAGCGCCAAGCGTCATATTCCAAGGAAAACGCTCCACTCCTTTCAATCTCATTGCCAACCCCCATTCTGCATCCATACCAATCAATAATGGAATTTTAGAAATCGATTGAAACTTATTTGTTAACTCAATTTGATGAGCCGCTTGATCTTGCATAAAAATTAATCCTCCGATATGTTCTTCTTCAATTAATTTTTGAATATTATTCTCATGCGCAGCATCTCTATTTGTATAGGCTGCAACGATAAATAACTGACCTACTTTTTCTTCCAATGACATCGAATTGTACTTTTCGTCCACCCATTTCATCTGAATAGAATCTTTGTACAATGGCGAAACTTGTTGTGCTTTCGAGGCGATAGGTAAAATAATTGTTAAGAATACGTATGCGATTACTCTTTTCATTCCGGAATAAATTAATTTTGCTTGTTTTTTCTTTTGTAGAAACATTTTTAAAGGCCAATCGAGTTAGGATTGGTAAATTTATAGTAAATTGTCAAATTAAATAAATTTATATGAGTATTTTCAGTGTTGTACAGGATAGCATGTTGAATCATCCTGGACTAATAACTGTTTTTGGAGTTGCAGTAATTATTATGTTACTACTTGATTTAGGTGTTTTTAATAAAAATGCACACGCGGTTTCGAACAAAGAAGCGCTTACTTGGACTGTCGTTTGGATTTCCTTGGCGATGATTTTTAGTGGAGTGATTTATTTCGTTTTTAAAGAAGCAGATGGACATGCATTTGCCATCAATAAATTTTCGCAATTTCAGGCGGCATATTGGATAGAAAAAGCATTATCTGTCGATAATTTATTCGTCTTTATCCTCGTTTTTGGGTTCTTTAAAATTCCAAAAGAATATCAACATAAAGTCCTTTTTTGGGGAATTTTAGGTGCTCTTCTTTTTAGAGCAATCTTTATTTTTGCAGGAGTTGAGTTAATTAAAATGACTTATTTACCAGCTTTTTCAATTGGAGATTGGCACTTTAATCTTGGTGATGAAGCGACTCATGCAAATTTTGCAGCAAAACAATTCTTCCGTCCAAATGTCGTTTTAACACTATTTGGTTTCTTCTTAATCGTTGCTGGAATCAAATCTTGGAAATCAAGTGATGATGATGAAAACCAAGATTTATCTCAAAATTTTGGTGTTAAACTAGTACACAAATTCTTTAAAGTTACACCAAATTTTGATGGAGATAAATTCTTTTCTGTACAAAACGGAATTAAAATGGCAACACCACTTTTCGTTGCTTTAATGGTAATTGAAGTAACTGATTTGGTTTTCGCTGTAGATAGTATTCCCGCTATATTCGCTGTTGCTCCTGACGATCCATTTATTCTATATTCATCTAATATTTTTGCAATTTTAGGACTAAGATCGTTGTATTTCTTGTTGGCAAATTCAATGGACAAATTCAATAAACTACATTACGGTTTAGCGATTATTTTAAGTTTTATCGGAATTAAAATGATTATTATGCCATTCTATCATTTCGAATCGACAGTTTCATTATCAATCATTGGTGGAGTTCTATTAACAACAATTATTTGGTCGCTAATTTCGAATAAATCGGAGGTTAAAGAGTAGATTATTACTTCGAAATAAATTTAAAAAAGCCATTCTTACGAATGGCTTTTTTAAATTTTATACATCTCACTTTTTATCTTCTATTGGTAAATTAATAACTTTTTCTAAATCTCCATATTCATTGTAATTATAAATAAATCCATATTAGAATTTTGAAGAAGATATTTTTCAATTTTGACTAATCTATTGTCTATATAATAAGCATTTTTATATTAGTTGAATCTTTCATTTCAAACTCATCATATAAATATAATGGATGAGAATATTTTCCAAAACCATTATAATATTTTTTAACCATTAAATCTTTAGAATCTGTTTTTGTAACCGAGTCATTTTGAAATTTCTTTATGTTTTGTTACAACTAAATGTTGATAAAGCAACAAGAATGCATAAAAATTTAATCATATCAACAATGTTAACAAGCTTAAATTTATAAAAAAAACTCCAAAAATGGAGCTTATATTTCTATTCTTTATTTTTTCTCAACTTTCGCTGAACCAGATGCTGGAACTAATTTTTCTTTTGCAACATCTTTCACGTTTTTCAATTCAACGTTTACAGGCTCAATCAATGATTTTGTAGGACTTTCATTACCTCTGTGGCACATTACACATGTTACAACATTGATCATTTCTGGATTTTTTGAGTTTTCCCAATTGAAATTTTTTGCGTTTATATCACGTGTCATCACAATCATATGACGTGCAAATTCCTTTTCTTTATTTGCATCACTTGCAAAATCCATCTTTTTAGTCTCAGGATTTTCGGCGTGGCAAAAATTACATTTCACACCTAAAGCAGCATTATATCCGCGCATCAAACCTTTCAAACTATCTTCTGAAATGTTTTGTGGTAACACTTTTAGGTTTTTCCATTCTGAACTTGAAATTGCTTTTCCTGTGTCAATTTGGCGAGAAGTTGTAAACGAAAAGATACTAAACATCAACGCTAAAACTCCTAAAAAAGCCATTATTCTATTTGTTTTCATTTGTTATAATCTTGTTTATACAAGGTAAAACAAATCTTAAATTGAATAAAGCCTTCATAAAAATTTGGAATAATTTTAAATAAAACCTTTAATGAATTAAAAATAGATCAATTAAAATCTCCAAACTAGTAAACGCGAAATTTTATTCCCTTGTTGCATATTTACAATTCGGTAATCTCTTACTTTTTCACGTTTCAAAATACCTTCCAAAATTCGAACATTTTCTTTCTTAGAAACCAATGTTGTAAACCATTTTACTTGATGTTTATAATCCGCACTTTCTTTTATCATTTTCGTGATAAACAGACGCTCTCCTCCTCTACACCAAAGCTCAGAATTATTTCCACCAAAGTTTTGAATTGGTTTTTGATCAGATTTTTGACCTAAGTTTTTCAGTTTACGCATTGTTTGCTCCATCACTTCTTGATTCGATCTAAAAAATGGAGGATTACAAATTGTAATATCAAATTTCTCGCCTTGTTTGATGATATTCTTGAAAATATTGTTTGGATTAAATTGCATTCTAATCTCAACTTTGTTACGTAATCGAGCATTTTTCTTTACAATTTCTTCTGCATTTTTGAAAGAAGCATAATCCAACTCTGCACCAACAAAGTTCCAATCGTATTCGTAATTTCCAATAATCGGATAAATACAATTCGCACCAACACCAACGTCCAAGACTTTTACATCTTTTCCACGTGGAATTACACCATCAAAATTTTCGCCCAAAATATCGGCAATGTAATGAATATAATCGGCGCGACCAGGAATTGGCGGACACAAATTATCTTTTGGCAATTCCCAATAATCGATGTCATAATATGTTTTCAACAACGCTTTGTTCAACGCTTTTACAGCTTCTCTATCCGAGAAATTAATCGTTGGTTCGTTCTCTTTATTAGGTTTGATATATTTGGAAAGTGGCGAATAAATCGCACACAATTTTTCGAAATTATAAGGCGCTAAATGACGATTGCGCGAATGTAATTTTTTTAATTTACTCTTCTTTTCGGGAGTATCCATACAAAAATATTTATGCAAAAATAAGACAACCTTTGCAGTTTTCTGCAAAGGTTGTTTTTGAATTCGTTTATTTTAATTGCTTTTGTAGCGTTTCGATTTGTTTCAAAAGATGATGAATCACTTCTAAACCTTCTATATTAACGCCCAAATTATAATGAAATTCAATAAATCGTTCGATTAATTTCAAATCATTTTCTTCGATAAAATATTCTTGGTTACGCTCGTGCAAAACAACCAAATCATTTTTGTACAAATCAATCACAAATTGAGGTTCAATCTGATGATATTTACTAAACTGAATAACAGATATCGTTACATTTTTCATGGTTTTAAGCTTTTTTAAGTGAACGTAATTTCTCGAATAATTCTTTTTCTTCTGCTGATAAATTAGTTGGAGTTTTTACTGAAAATGTCACATACAAATCTCCAAATTGATCATCTTTCTTATAAATTGGTAAACCTTTTCCTTTCAATTTAACCTTTTTATTATTCTCTGTTCCTTCTTTTATTGGAACTTTCACTTTTCCAGAAAGTGTATCAATCATCGCTTCTCCACCCAAAATTGCATCGTATAAGTCGATTTCAACAATTGTAGATAAATCTGCTCCATTAACTTCAAAAGACGTATTATTTTCGATATGAAACGTGATATACAAATCTCCATTTGGACCATTGTTATAACCTTTTCCACCGTGACCTTTTATCTTAATCGTTTGCCCATCTTCTACTCCAGCTGGAATTGTAATTCGAATATTTTTACCATTCACAGCAAAAGTTTGTTTATGCGAAGTCAATGTATCTGTCAAATTTAGTGTCAAACTGGCATTAACATCTTGCCCTTTATAACCTGTTGATCTACTCCTTCCTTCGCGTCCAAACATCGAACTGAAAAAATCTGAATAGCCATCAAAATCACCAAAACCTTCAGCTCCATCAAAATCGCTATTACTATATTGATATTGTTGCTGTTGTTGCTGACGAGCTTTTTCATATTCTTCACCATGTTGCCAATTTTCTCCATATTTATCGTATTTTTTACGTTTTTCTGGATCGCTCAACACTTCGTTTGCTTCATTTAATTCTTTAAATTTCTGTGCAGCTTCATCGTTATTTGGATTAAGATCGGGATGATACTTACGCGCCAATTTCCGATAAGCTTTTTTTATCTCATCTTGTGATGCGGTCTTTTGCAGACCTAATGTTGTATAATAATCTATAAAAGCCATAGTAATTAATAAGTTTGTGTGGTAATTTAATCAAAATCAGTTCCAATTTTTTCAAAACTGACAATACGACTTATTCTTTTTTATCTATTTTAAACCTTTTAATATTTTATCCGAAAAAGATAAATTTATTATGATTAATTCATAAATTTTCAAAAATAATTTGGATATATTCAAAAAAATCAATTATTTTTCATTTATAAAAGAAAGTTATGAATAGAAGAAATTTTTCGAAAAATATATTAATTGGATCGGCGGTTGGTGACGCATTAGGAGTTCCAGTTGAGTTTAAAAGTAGGCAATATTTACAACAAAATCCTGTCACAGATATGATGGGTTATGGAACATACAATATGCCTCCTGGCACTTTTTCTGACGATAGTTCGATGATGTTTTGCTTGGCTGAATCGTTGTGTAATGGTTATAATGTGAATGATATTGCAGAAAAATTTCAGATGTGGATGTACGAAGGTTATTGGACAGCTGACGGAGAAGTCTTTGATGTTGGAATTTCTACACGAAAAGCAATAAATCGTTTACGAGTTGTAAAAAATCCAATTGAGGCTGGTTCTACAGCCGAATCTGATAATGGAAATGGATCGTTAATGCGTATTCTTCCTTTAGCAATTTTCACGAAAGATTTATCGATTGATGAACGCTGTGAAATCGTCAAAGAAGTTTCTTCTATCACGCATGCGCACAATCGTTCTGTTTTGGCGTGTATTTATTATATTGAATTTGCGTTGAACGTTTTAGATGCCGAAAATCTAGAAGAAGCTTATCTGAACACAAATTTTTGGTTAAAATTATTCTTAGAAGAAAATGAAATTTATAAAAATGAATTTACATATTTCGAACGAATTTTAAGTGGAAAACTAATTGATTTAAAAGAAGATGAAATTAAATCAACTGGTTATGTCATGGATAGTTTAGAAGCTTCTATTTGGTGTTTGCTACATACAAGTTCGTATAAAGATTGTGTTTTGAAAGCGGTGAATTTAGGACATGATACCGATACAATTGCTTGTATTGCTGGTGGAATTGCAGGGATTTATTATGATGCAGAAACAATTCCGACCAATTGGATTGAGCAATTAGCGCGAGTGGATGATATTTTACATTTAGCAGAACAATTGGAAGAAAAATATGAATTTTAGAAAGCTTGAACTATTCTAAATTCACCAAAAACATTTTCGTAAATTTGCAAAATGGAAAGTCAAAAAAATAATCCATTACACGGAAAACGTTTAGACGATATTATCGAAGAATTAGTAATTTATTACGGCGGTTGGGAAGGTTTGGGAAATCAAATTAACATCAGATGTTTTAATGATAATCCAAGTTTGAAATCATCGTTGAAATTTCTTCGAAAAACAGATTGGGCACGTGCAAAAGTAGAAGAATTGTACATTAAGAAAATTGCAAAATAATGAGTGCAACTATTCTTGAAGAAAAGATTTTTATTGATTCTGAGCTCTTAACCAATATCGAAGAAGAAAGTCAGGTTATTATACATTGTTGTATGGCGGCAGATGAATATGCAAATGCTGCACGTATTTGGCCTTCTACTTTTATTATTGATAATCAATCAGGAAAACGTTGTCAATTGGTTTTTGCGGACGGAATTACAATGTATCCAAATTGGACGTATATCGAAGAAGGTTCGTCTCTTCATTTCACTTTAATTTTTAATGGTTTGCCAAAAAGTTGTCAATCATTTGATTTAGTCGAAATTATTCCACAAGCTGGAGGATTTGAATATCGAAAAATAAATCGAAATAAAAGCGATGTTTATCACGTCGAATTTTCAGAATAAATTAAAAAAAATGCGTTTCAAATGAAACGCATTTTTTAATAATATAAACTGTATTTTTTTATTGAATTACTCCAATATCATTTCGATAATATTCGTAATCAAAATGTACTTTTTTGATGTTTTCGTAAGCAGTTTCACGTGCTTCTTCTAATGTATTTCCTAATCCAACTATGTTGATTACGCGTCCACCAGAAGTAACAATTTGTTCACCTGATAATTTTGCACCAGCAATAAAATTAGGACAAGTTACATTTTCTAAACCACGAATCTCAAAACCTTTGTCGTAATTTCCTGGATATCCTCCCGAAACCATCACCACACAACACGCATGTTGATTTTTGAAAGTCAAGTCAAAATCTTCTCCTTTAATTGCTTTATTTACAACCTCAGCCAAATCATTTTCTAACAAAGGTAAAGTTGTTTGCGTTTCTGGATCGCCCATTCTTAGGTTATATTCCAACAAATAAACACCTTTTGTTGTAATCATCAATCCAAAGAAAATAACACCAGCAAACTCTAATCTTTCCTTAATTAAACCACATTTTGTTGGCTCCATAATTTCTTCTTCGAACATTTTGAAATGCTCTTCCGTAAACAATGGATTTGGAGCGATAACGCCCATTCCACCAGTATTAAGACCAGTTTCTCCTTCACCAATTTTCTTGTGATCTTTTGCCGAAACAAATGGAACGATTTTTTTCCCGTTAAAGAAAGACAAAATAGAGGCTTCAAAACCTTCTAAATATTCTTCAATAACCACTTCGTTTCCTGCATCACCAAAGGTTTTATCTTCCATGATATCCAAAACAGCTTGTTTTGCTTCTTCAAAATCTTGGCAGATAATAACTCCTTTTCCAGCCGCTAAACCAGAGGCTTTCACTACAATTGGATAATCTTGTGTTTTCAAATAATCAATCGCCAACATTGGTCCTTGAAAATTTTTATATTTTGCTGTTTTCACACCATATTTATCCATAAAATCCTTCGCAAAAGCTTTAGAAGCTTCTAATTGCGCAGCTGCTTTATGAGGTCCAAAAACATTTAAATTCTCTTTCTGAAAAATATCAACGATACCTTCTGCTAATTCAGCTTCTGGTCCAACAAAAGTTAAATCGATTTGATTTTCTTTCGCGAAATTTTTCATTTCTTCAATCGAAGAAACTGAAACGTTTGTTCCGATTTGAGCTGTTCCTGCATTTCCTGGAATAAAAAACAATTCTAAATCTTGTCCTTTTTGCTTGAAATCTTCAGCAAACTTCCATCCTATTGCATGTTCACGACCACCTGAACCGATTACTAAGATGCGAGTTGCGGTTTGCGATTCGCGGTTTGCGCTATTATTTTGTTCCATTGTTTTTCTTTGTTAAATAGTTTTGAAAATTTTGATTCATTCTACAATAATGATCAATTAATTCTAAAGCTTCATTTAATTCTGACTCTGTTATATAATTCAACTCAAAAGCTATTATTAATTGAGCTTCAACCTCAAAAGCAGAACCTTTTGAAATAGATAGAAAATTAATCATTTGCTGATTTGAATTTCTTCCAGAACCTTCTGCGATATTTGAAAGAATTGAAACAACTGCTCTTTTTATTTGAACAGTTAATCCATACTTTTCTGATTCTGGAAATTTATTAGAAAGATTATAAACCAGTCTTAAAATTTCCAAACTTTTTTGCCATATGTCTAAATTTCTATAACTTCTCATTTACACTAAGTTAATCTTAAATTCCAACATCGCAAAACGAATATCGCATATCGAATTTTAGTGCATAAAATGTCTCATTCCTGTGAAAACCATCGGAATTTCGCGTTCATTACAAGCATCGATAGACTCTTGATCTTTGATTGATCCTCCTGGTTGAATAATTGCTTTAATTCCATTTTCTGCTGCAAAATCAGCTACATCACGGAAAGGGAAAAATGCATCTGAAGCTAAAACTAAATCATCTTCCACTTTTTCTTTTGCACGTGCAATCGCTTGTTGAGCCGCCCAAATACGATTCGTTTGACCTCCACCGATTCCGTAAGCTTGACCATTTGTCGCTACAACAATCGCGTTAGATTTTACCCATTTTACAATTTTTTGAGCAAAAACTAAATCAGTCATTTGACAATCAGTCGGTTGAGCTTCTGTTACAACTTTAAGATCTGTTGAAAACTGATTATCTGTAGACTGAACAATTAATCCTCCATCAACTTTTACGTAAGTTACTTTATCCGAAACAGGATTCTTCACTTTGATGATACGTAAATTTTTCTTTTGTTTAAAAATTTCTAACGCTTCTTCTGTAAATGAAGGTGCAATTACAATTTCCAAGAAAATTTTATTTAATTCAACCGCAGTTTTTCCATCAACTTCTCTATTGAAAGCGATGATTCCACCGAAAATTGACATTGGATCACATTCATACGCTTTTTCATAAGCTTCTAAAACATTCTCTCCAATTGCCACTCCACAAGGCGTTGAATGTTTCACTGCACAACAAGTTATTTCCTCAAATTCTGAAACCACTTTATAAGCCAAATCCATGTCACGAATATTATTGAAAGAAAGTTCTTTTCCTTGTAAATATTCGAAATCTTTCATTGCGCCATTTTTCGTTTTATCAACATAATAAGCTGCTTTTTGATGTGGATTTTCTCCATAACGTAAATCCATCACTTTCTCGTAAGAAGACTCTAAAAATTGAGGAAAATCTTCTCCTAAAATGTAAGTAGAAATCGCCGCATCATAAGCAGAAGTTAAGTTGAATACTTTACCAGCACATAATTTACGCGTTTCAATAGAAGTTGAACCATTCTCACGAATTTCATTCATCACTACTTCATAATCATTCACATCCGTTACAACTGTTACATCATAAAAATTCTTTGCAGAAGAACGTAACATTGATGGACCACCGATGTCAATAAATTCAATCATTTCAACTTCAGAAAGACCTGTATTCATCTTTTCGAAAAATGGATAAAGATTTACAATAACGATATCAATTGGGTTAATTCCATGTTCCGCAATTGTTGCCATATGATTTTCGTCCGAACGACGAGCCATAATACCACCATGAATTGCAGGATGTAAAGATTTTACGCGACCATCTAAAATCTCAGGAAAACCAGTTACATCTTTTACTTCTGTAACTTCGATTCCGTTGTCTTGTAAATGTTTGAATGTTCCTCCAGTTGATAAGATTTTGTAATCTTGTTCAACCAAGAATTTTGCAAATTCTAACAAGTTCGACTTGTCCGAAACACTTATTAGCGCTTGTTTTTGCATTGTGTTTAGTTTTTAAAGTTTATTGTTTGTTTACTATTTTATTGGAAATGAAAAACCTCAATGTACACAACATTGAGGCATTCTATATTTTATGCTTCGCTGATTTGCTTGATTGCCTTAATGTAGATTTCAATTTCTACCTCAGCAACTTTACGCTGTAAATCTGCTACTTCATCACCTTCTTCAATTTCAAAAGTTCCTTGACAAATAATTTGTCCTTCGTCTACACCAGCCGTTACAAAATGTACAGTTGCTCCTGATGTTTTTTCACCAGCTTCTAAAACTGCTTTGTGAACTTTCGCGCCATACATTCCTTTTCCACCAAATTTTGGTAATAATGCAGGATGAATATTAATCATTTTCGAGCCCCATTTCGAGGTAAATTCTGGAGATAATATGGTTAAAAAACCTGCCAAAACAATTAAGTCGATTTCTTCTCCTTCTAAATTATGTTCAGCATCTTCCGAAAAAGTTTTTCGGTCTAAGACATACGTTCGGATATCTTTATCCAAAGATCGTTCTATTGCATAACAATCTCGGTCTGCCATTACCATCGAAATCTCGACATTTGGTAACGTTCCGTCTTCAACTGCATCAATAATATTTTGAAGATTTGTTCCGCCACCGGAAACAAATACAGCTATTTTCATGTTTGTTTGTAAGTAATCTTGTTTGTTTTACAAAGATAAGATTTTAGTTGATGCAAGTCGAAAAATATAACGTGGATTTAATCTATTTATTAATGATTTATTCACAATTAAAAACAAGAAAGGCTATCTCAAATTGAAATAGCCTTTTGAAAATATTTTTTAGTGCCCTTGAGTTCCGTCAACTCCATGTGCGTGTCCGTGAGATAATTCTTCCTCAGTTGCTGGACGAACATTAAGAATTTCAACTTCAAATTCTAATGTTTTTCCTGCCATTGGAGGATTCAAATCTGCAATTACAGCCTCTTCTGTCACTTCTACAACTGAAGCACGGAATTGATTTCCTGCATCATCAGTCAAAGGTAAAATTGCTCCAACTGGTGGCAATCCAGATTCTTTGAACATATCTAAAGGTAATTGAGCAACAGCTTCTTCTACTCTTTCACCGTATCCTTCTGCTGGAGTAATTACGAATGATTTTTTATCACCAATTGTTAATTCTTTTAATTCTTCTTCAAATTTTGGAATCATCATTCCAGCTCCAAATAAAAAAGTTAATGGCTCTTCTGTATTTGATTGTTCTACAAATACTTTTTCACCATTCGCTTCGATGGTATGTAATGAGTAGTTTACTGAAACTACATTATTGTTTTCTATTGACATAAATTGTAAATTATGGATGCTTTTAAAAAGCGTTCATTTTTAATACTTATCTTTTAACAACAACTATTCCTTTCGAATAATTTGACCAATTTTGTCAGTTATTTAGATTTTTGAACTGACAATTTTTATTTAATCTATAAAAAGTAATGCTTTTTTGATGTCTTCATAACCAATTTCACCATTGAAATAATCATAAATTGGTTTTAAAACTTTATTCTCTTCAAATTCGATTTCACTATAAGCCAATCGAACTTTATCAATAATTTTGTCAGAAGGTTTAAATTTTGAGTAATCCAAATCAGGTTCACTTTCTTTGATTTTACCAATATGATCGACAATTGCTGAAGTAGTTAAACCTCTTTTCTCTGCGATTTGATCCAAAGACAACCCTTCTTTCACATATTCTAATGTAATTTCGTAAGTCGATTTCTTTTGTCCTTTTTCTTTGGTTTTATTCTTTTCGATATTTTTTGCAATTTGTTTTTTATCCAAAGTTCCTCCAGAATATCGGATAAAAGCAGCCCAAGAGTTTTGCAATTCTTTTTCATCTAGAAACTCATCCATTTCATTCGATAAAACCTGAAAACGTCTATCAGCCTTCATTGCAAGTGAATCAATTTCTAAAGCTGTTTGATTCAATCCGTGTAACATCAACGAATTTAAATCTCGTAAACGTGAAAGTGCAACGTACCCTTGTCCTTTTTCGAACGCTTTTGATAAATCAATAAACGCAGAATCTAACGTCATTCCTTGTGATTTATGAATTGTAATCGCCCAAGCCAAACGCAGCGGAACTTGTGTGAATGAAGCCAATGCTTTTCCGCTTTCGTCCTCTATTGCCCACGTTTCTGGTTTTGCAATGTAAAATTCTCCATCTAATGTTTTGATAATTGGCTCATCTTTTTCAGTATACCCTGAAACATTTCCCAGCGTTCCGTTTACAAAACCAACTTCGAAATTGTTACGAACAAACATCACTTTCGCTCCTATCTTCAATTCTAAAACTTCTTCTGCTAAAACAGATTTTTTAAGAACCTCAACCAAAGCTGGATTTCCCGCAACTTTTGCTTCAAATGTTTTGGAAGAAGAATCAATATTAATCAATTGACCTTTATTAATTCGGTCCACATCCATATTATGTGTATACAAACGAGTTTGTGAATCTATTTCATTTGGAAAATATTCGATTCGAGTTTCTAATAAATCAACTGTTTTTTGCGAAATATTCCCCGAACGAATTTCATTCAAAATATCATTCAATGCATTATTTGTTTGACGATATTGCTCTGTCAAATAACAAATATGCACTTTTGATTGAACCCAAGCATCGGACATAAAACAGAATTTATCTTTCGATTCTTCCCACTCTTCACCAATCGGTGGCAACTGGAAAAAATCTCCCGAAAAAATTACTTGAACACCTCCAAAAGGTTCATCATTTTGTTTGAAAAATTTCAATACATAATCAACCGCATCCAACTGATTTCGGTGCAACATCGAGATTTCATCAATAATCAAGACTTTTACTTTGTCCATTTTATCTCGGAAATATTTCTTGTCACGAAGCGAAGCTAAATATCGATCCGAAACATAATCTTTTATTCCAATTCCAGCCCAAGAATGTATCGTTTGACCATTCATGTGAGTCGCAGCAATTCCCGTAGAAGCCGTTATAGCAACAGGAACGCCATGTTGTTTAAGATATTGAATGTATTGATTTAACACATAAGTTTTTCCGGCACCCGCAGAACCTGTTAAAAATACATTTCGACCAGATTTTAGAATTGCCAAAGCCTTAGATTGTTGCATAACTTATGAGTGAATTTGAAGTTTTTTGAATGAAATGCAAAGATACGAAGATTGAATGAGGTAAGGAAATGCTTAATAAATTAAAAAAAGAAAATGAATTAACTTTAAAAGTTATTGTATTTTAATTAAGTTTTTTATTCAAGAAAAATACTACAAAATTTTATAACAAGGATCAATCTTAATCAAAAACAAATAATCCAAAAAAATAAAAAAACCGGATAAGAAATCTTATCCAGCTTTTTTAAACTATTTAATCTACTATTTCAATATAATTTTGTCAGCACCTTCTTGAATTTCTCCAATCAACGCACTTCCATCAATAATATTCAATACTTTTTCAGCATCAGTTTGGTCAACGATGACAACCATTCCAACACCCATATTAAATGTTCCAAACATTTCGTTTTCTGCAATTCCTCCGCGTTTAGCTAATTCTTGCATCACTGTTGGTACATTTATTTTTGCTTTTTCTATTACAGCAGTTAATCCGTCATTTATAATACGAGGAACATTCTCGATTAATCCACCTCCTGTAATATGAGCAATTCCAGACATTTCGATTCCAGCATCTTTGATTTTGAAAATATCGTTTTGATATAATTTTGTTGGAACTAATAAAGTTTCAAACAAAGGTTTACCTTCAAATTCTTCGTTAAAATCTGGAAAAACTTTACGAACCAAAGAGAATCCATTCGAATGGAAACCACTTGATGGTAACGCAATAATTACTTGTCCAGCTTTTATTTTAGAACCATCGATAATTTCGTCGCGCTCTACTACTCCAACACAAAATCCTGCAACATCATAATCACCAACTTGGTACATTCCTGGCATTTCTGCTGTTTCTCCACCAATTAAAGCTGTTCCAGTTTCTTTACACGCTTGCGCAATTCCACCTACAATTTCTGCTGCGATATCAGAATCTAATTTTCCACAAGCTAAATAATCTAAGAAAAATAAAGGTTTTGCTCCGTGACACAAAATATCATTTGCACACATTGCGAAACAATCAATACCAACTGTATCGTAAACTTTAGAATCTAAAGCCACACGTAGTTTAGTTCCTACACCATCAGTTCCAGATACCAAAACAGGATTTTTGTAACCTCCTAATTGGTAAAATGCACCAAAACTTCCAATTCCATTCAACACGTTTGAATTGTGTGTTGCTGCAACTGCATCTTTAATTTTCGATACCGTTTGATAACCTTCTTCCTTATCTACTCCGGCTTGTTTATATGTATTGCTCATTTTAATTATGATTTAGTTTTTCGAAATACGAGATTCGAAATTCGTATAACTTATTAATCTATATGCAAAGGTTTCACCTCTTTACATTCTTCATTAGAATAATTTACGGGATATTTTTCTGTAAAACATCCAAAACAATGTTCTTTACTTCCTAATAAATCAATCAGATTATCAACTGTTAAGAAATCTAACGAATCGACATTCAAATAATCTTCAACCTCTTTAATTGATTTATTTCCTGAAATTAAATCTGCTTTAGAAGGCATATCAATTCCTAAATAACAAGGTGCAATAATTGGAGGCGAAGCAGAACGGAAATGAATTTCTTTTGCTCCTGCTTCTTTTAAGATTTTGATTAAAAGTTTCGAAGTTGTTCCACGTACAATAGAATCATCTAAAACAACCAAACGTTTTCCTTTGATTTTATTTTTGATGGGATTCAATTTTAAGTTGACCACACGTTCACGCATTTCTTGTGAAGGAACGATAAACGAACGCGACATATAACGATTCTTAATCAAAATTGGTTCGTAAGGAATACCCGAAGCTTCTGAATAACCAATTGCAGACGGAATTCCAGAATCTGGAACACCAATTACAATATCGGCAGCAACAGGAGATTGTTCGAATAATTTTCGACCAGATTCTACACGTAAATCGTAGATTTCATTTCCTTCGATATTCGAATCAGGACGTGCAAAATAAATGTACTCAAAAGCACAAATATTACGTTGCGTTGGTTGATTTAATGAATAAGATTTTAAACCTTGTTTATTTACTACAATCAATTCACCTGGCTCTACATCGCGGATAAATTCAGCTCCGACAGCGTCTAATGCACATGTTTCTGAACAGAAAACATAGGCATCGTCCAATTTACCTAAACATAAAGGACGAATACCATTTGGATCGCGAAAAGCTGCCATTTGATTATTCGCTAATAACAAAACCGAATAAGCGCCTTTTACCTTTTCTGTACCTTTCTGAATAGCTTCTACAATATCTAAATGCGAATATTTTTGAATAGAACGTAATAAAACCTCCGTATCCGAAGTTGCTAAAAATGGTAAACCTTCTGCTTCTAATTCAGCTCTCAATGCTTCAACTTCAATTAAATTTCCGTTATGAGCAATAGAGAAATGAGGTTTTCCGTAAATATTGTACGTGTAAAGTGGCTGAATGTTACGACGACTTCCACCTCCAGCAGTTGTGTAGCGTGTATGTCCAATCGCAGCATTTCCTTGGTATTCTTCTATTTCGGCTTCCATTGTTTTGAAAACGTCCAATACCAATCCTGTTTTTTTCACCGTTTTAATGTTACCATCTTTCAAGAAAGAAACACCACACGCTTCCTGTCCACGGTGTTGAAGCGCAAATAAACCAAACTGTGCAATAGAATATGTGTTGATATTATTTGGCGAATAAACCCCAAAAACACCACATTCTTCGTTTACACTATCCACAGTATCGGCTGCATATTTTTTTAATAAATTTCTTTCGTAGAAATTCGTTAAATATTCAGCTTTTAATTGACTTTTATGTAATTTTTTATCAATCATTATAGAATGAAAAAAATGTTTATTTTAAAACTTCTGTCAAACGATTATATACTTCGTGATAAGCTTCTGAAACATCACCTAAATCACGACGGAAACGGTCTTTATCTAATTTTTTACCTGTTTCAACATCCCATAAACGACATGTATCTGGAGAAATTTCGTCAGCTAAAATGATATTACCATCAACATCTTTACCAAATTCAATTTTGAAATCAGCTAAAATTAATCCAGCTTTTAAGAACAATTCTTTCAACGCTTCGTTAATTACTTCTGTTTGTGCGTACATTTCATCTAACTCATCATATGTCGCAGCTCCTAATAAAACCGCATGATGATCATTGATTAATGGATCTCCTAATTCATCTTTTTTGTAACAGATATCAAAAATTGTAACTGGAGATTTCGCTCCTTCTTCTAAGCCTAAACGTTGAGCCATAGACCCAGCAACATAGTTGCGCACAACCATTTCAATTGGAATAATTGATACTTTTTTCACCAATTGCTCACGATCATTCAACTGCTCGATGAAATGAGTTTTAACTCCTTTCTCTATCAAATAGTTGAAAATTAAAGTCGAAATTTTGTTGTTCATTTCTCCTTTGTCCTCAACAGTTCCACGCTTTTGTGCATTAAATGCAGTCGCGTCATCTTTGTAATAAACAATTACTTTGTCTGCTTCCTCTGTTGAGTAAACTTGTTTTGCTTTCCCTTCGTAAATGAAGTCTTTTTTTGTTAAGCTCATCGTTGTTTGTTTTTTTCGAAGCTCGATTTTCAAAATTCGAAGTTAAAATTCATATAACTTCTAATTTCTAGTTTCTAACTTCATTACATCGTTTTTTTTTGTTTTGTTTGAAATGAAAAAGTCCACTTCGTGTTTGTTGTTTGTTTTGAAAATTAACTTGTTCAAGGTTAACTTTCGAGATTAATTTCGATTGGTTCAGGATCGAAATTGGTATTAGTTTGTTGTTTTTTTTTTTTTTTTTAGTATTTAGATGTTAGATATTTAGATTTTTTTCTCCTACCTTATTTCTAACTTCAAAATTCCTTATTTTATTTTCAATGTCGAGCTTAATCCAGTTCAGCTTCTCACTTTTTTAAGATGACTTCCTGAAACAAGTTCAGGATGACTCAAACTTTATTCTTCAATTGTCATTCTGAATGAAGCCTTGGCGTAATGAAAAATCTTTTTAGATTCCTCGACAAGCTCGAAATGACATTTTTTATTTAATTTTTCAGAAGTTAAATTTTCTAATATCTAACTTCTAATATCTCATATCTATAATCTACCCTCTAAAATACTCCACCGCATTTTTGAAGATATTCATATATCCATTTCCTGGAATGTTCTTGAATAATCCTTCTTCGTAACGCTCTGGATGTCCCATTCGCCCGTAAACTTTTCCACAAGGCGATACAATTCCTTCTACCGCAAACGTAGATCCATTTGGATTATAAGGCATTTTTCCAGCTAATTTTCCATCCAAATCTACAAACTGAGTTGCGATTTGTCCTTTATCAATTAACTTTTCTAATTCAACCTCATTTGCTACGAAACGACCTTCTCCATGCGAAAATGGAATCCAGAATTCTTGACCTTCCATTCCTTTTAACCAAGGTGAGTGCGATTTATTCACTCTCACTTTCGCTAATTGTGTAATGTGACGACCAATTTCATTGAACGTTAATGTTGGTGTATCTTCTTCTAAATCTTGAATACGTCCATAAGGCAATAATCCTGATTTAATCAATGCTTGGAAACCATTACAGATTCCTAAAACCAATCCATCGCGCTCTAATAAATTGTGAATTGCATTTTTGATTTTCTCATTACGTAAAACCGTTGCAATAAATTTACCTGATCCATCTGGCTCATCAGCAGCTGAAAAACCTCCTGGTACAAAGAAAATATTGGCTTGATTGATTTCATTTACAAAAGCAACAACTGATTCTTCAACATCTTGTTGTGTTAAATTACGGAAAGGCAAAGTCGAAACAATAGCTCCTTCTCTACGGAACGCTTTTGCTGAATCATACTCTGAATTTGTTCCTGGGAAAATTGGAATGAAAACTTTTGGGTTTTCTACTTTATGATCTGCGAAGGCAAAACAAATTTGCTCTGCTTTTAAATCTTTTTCTTCAACAACTGTTTCAGTAGTTGATTTATATGGAAACAATGAATTGAATGTTTCTTTCCATTGTTGTTTTAATTCTTTCAAATTAATTTCTTCTCCATTAAAGTTGAATGAAGTTGAATCATTTGTTTGACCTAAAACATGATAATTTTGAGCAATTTCAACAGGAATATTTAAATCATCTGAATGTTCAATTACAATCGAAGCTGGATAATATTTTGCTAAATCTAAATCAGTCTTGATTTCAAATCCGATTTCATTGCCAAAAGCCATATTCGCTACAGTTTCTGCAATTCCACCAAATTTAACCGTCATCATTGATTTTACATCAGCATTAATTGTTCCGATAAAATCAAAAATAGCTTTTGTATTTGCTTCGTCGATTAAATAATCTTCTGTTAATGTTGGAATAAAAACTGAAAGTTTAGAATTCTTTTCAACTAAAGTTCCTTGTACAATTTTTTTAGCCAAAGAAGGTGCAACTGCAAAAGAAATCAACGTTGGCGGAACATCAATATCTTGGTAAGAACCAGACATCGAATCTTTACCTCCAATTGCAGGAATTCCGAACTGTTTTTGTGCTTCAATCGTTCCTAATAAGGCCGCAAATGGTTTTCCCCAACGCGTAGCTTCATCACGTAATTTTTCAAAATATTCTTGAAAAGTTAAACGAATATCAGCGTAATTTCCGCCAGCAGCAACAATTTTTGTCATCGAATCAATTACCGCAAAATAAGCTCCGTGATAATTTGACCAACGAGAAATTGTAGGATTGTAACCAAATGAAGCAATAGAAACTGCATTTGTAAATCCGTCTGTTGGGAATTTTTGTACCGAAACATCTTCTGGTGTATCCATTGTTTGTCCACCAAAAGCATTCAAAATAGTAGAACGTCCAACGTTATTGTCAAACATTTCTACCATACCTTTTTGCGACGCATGATTTAACTCTTGCATCATTGCAATAAAAGCTTCTTTATTGAAGGCTTTATTCTCAAAAGGATTTGTATATTCTTCGTCCGTAACTTCGATTTTAGCTTGTTTGCGAACGCCATTTGTATCTAAAAATTTACGGTCTAATTCAACAATTTTTGTTCCTTTCCAAACCAAAGTCATTGTATCATCTCCCGTTACCTCTGCAACACAAGTCGCATCAAGGTTTTCTTCTTTTGCTAATGCTATAAATGTTTCCACATCTTTTGCCTCAACCGCAACAGCCATACGTTCCTGAGATTCAGAAATCGCTAATTCTGTTCCGTTTAATCCAGCATATTTCAATGGAACTAAATCTAAATCAACATTAATTCCTCGTGCAATTTCACCAATTGCAACAGAAACACCTCCCGCACCAAAATCGTTACATTTTTTGATTAATGCTAAAACGTCTGGATTACGGAATAAACGTTGAATTTTACGTTCAACAATTGCATTTCCTTTTTGAACTTCTGCTGATAAATCGTCTAATTTTAAACCATCGTGTGTTTTAGATGAACCTGATGCTCCACCTACTCCATCACGACCTGTTGCTCCACCTAATAAAATAATTCGGTCACCTGAAACGGGTTCTTCACGACGAACATATTCTTTTTTTACAGCTCCAGCCACAAAACCAACTTCCATGCGTTTTGCTTTGTATCCTTCATCGTAAATTTCTTTCACAAAAGTTGTCGCTAAACCAATTTGATTTCCATAAGAACTGTATCCGTTTGCTGCTTCTTTAGAGATTTTACGTTGTGGTAATTTACCTGGTAACGTATCTTCAATTTTTTCTAAAGGATTTGCAGCACCTGTAATACGCATAGCTTGGAAAACGTAAGAACGTCCACTCAAAGGATCGCGAATTGCTCCACCAACACATGTCGAAGCTCCACCAAATGGCTCAACTTCTGTTGGATGATTATGTGTTTCGTTTTTGAATTGTAATAACCATTCTTCTTCAACACCATCTACATCGATTGGAACGACAATAGAACACGCGTTGATTTCTTCTGAAACATCTATATTTTTTACAACTCCTGTACGAGAAAGATATTTTCCCATAACAGTTGCTAAATCCATCAAACGAATTGGTTTTGTAGTTCCTAATTCTTGACGAACTTGTTGGTAATAATCGAATGTTTTTTGAAGTGTTTCGTTAAATTTAGAATTAAATTGAACATCTGTAATCTCTGTATCAAAAGTTGTATGACGACAGTGATCAGACCAATATGTGTCTAAAACTTTTAACTCAGTTTCGGTTGGATTACGATTGATTGATTTGAAATAGTCTTGAATAAAAACTAAATCATCCATCTCTAATGATAATCCGAATTGGTTGTAAATTTCTTGTAGTTTATTTTCGTCAGCAGAAATAAAACCTTCAATAATTGGAACTTCTGTAGCTTGTGGATTTGCTGGAATTTCCATTTTTGAAAGATCTTTCTCGCGCGACTCAATTGGATTGATCAAGTAATCTTTTACTTTCTTTAAATCTTCCGCAGACAAATCATCATTGAAAACATATAATAAACCAGATTTTACGGTTACATTTTCAACATTCATCAACACTAAACATTGTTCCGAAGAATCATCGCGTTGATTGTATTGACCTGGTAAAAATTCGGTTGCAAAATAGTTTTTAGAAGAAGGAATGCTTTCGTTAACTGCGTCTTCTACGTATTTAAAAACAAAATCTGTCACAGGATCAACAAACACCTTATTTTGAACCTCTTGTAATTGGCTTTCTTCTATATTAAATAGATCATAAATAACAAAAACCTTGCACACAATTGTAGGTACAAGGTTTTTGAGTTCTATTGTAGTCTTCTGACTGATAACGTCAAAATTCGATTTCTTCTGAATGAAAAGTCTTTGGTTCATTGTATTGTTTGCTGTACTATTTGGTTTAATGTGTTTAAACCATTTGTATCATCTACATCAACAAACAAACTATTTTCTAACGAGAGTGGTTCAAGACTCATTTTGTAGAAAAAAAATTCATTTGTAGTGGCAATTTTTTATGGTCTGCCGTAGAGACGCTCAACCTTATTATGAGCTATACAAATGTTGTAAACTTTAAAAACTAAATCACCTTTAAAAGTGAACTGCAAAATTAAACATTTTAATTAGTAAAATCAAATCTAAATCAACAATATTTTATTTAATTTTTGGGTTAGATATTTTTCTTAAAATTTAAGCATGATTATCAATCAAATGTCCCATTTTATAACAAAAAAATCCTTCTCAAAATTGATAAGGATTTTCTGTTTTTAGTAATTATCTTGTAATTGTCAAATCGTATTCGTTGTCTGATTCATCATATTTATATGATAATTTCATATTAAAATCTTGCATAAACTTTTTGCAAAATGTTTCTATATTTAATGAATCTGGAAAAGTAGCTTTGTTAACTGTCATAAACAAAGTTGTCCAACTTGTATTGTCTTTAAAAATTGTAGAGAATCTTTTCTCCCAATATGTTAAAAACTTTTCTTCTTTTTCATTGATTAATATCTCTTCCATTATACCTACTTTATAAACCAATTACAAATTTACAACTATTTCTAATCAAAACCATTTTTTCACGAATTATTAACGTTTTCTGCCTCTATCTTTCATTCAAGAATCGCAAACTTAAGATTCGCTTAAGATTCACTTTTTCATGTTAATAATCTATTAAATATCAAGACATTTGAACAATAATTCAAAAACAAAATGTTTACAAATAATTTAAAAGGACGTTACAGTATTTTACTATTTTTCAGTTCGTTATTTATTCTAATTTCATTTATTCTACGCCTAATTTTTGCGATTTGGGTAAAAAGTGATTTCGACTGGAATATTGGTTCGTTATTACACACTATTTTTTACGGATTAGTGTACGACATTAGTGTTGTAAGCTGTTTCACGTTATTCTTATCATTTTATTTTATGATTTTACCCAATAAATTCGTCAATTCATTATTTGATCGAATTTTCGTGTATTTTGTTTATACATTGTATTTGGTAATCATTTATTTCACATTTTTTGCCGAAGTTACATTTTGGGACGAATTCAAAAGCCGATTCAATTTTATTGCGGTCGATTATTTAATTTATACCTACGAAGTTGTTAAAAATATTCAAGAATCATATCCTTTATCAGTTTTAATTGGCGGAATTGTTTTAATTACAGGCTTAACGATTTTCGCAACAAAAAAAGGTTATTTCTTTTACAACACATTTCATAACAAACCAAAAACAAGCCAAAAAGTTGGTGTTTTTGTATTTAATTTACTACTTACGATTGGCTCATTGTTTCTTTTAAATAATGATAGCAGCTCAACTTCAGAAAACAGATACAACAACGAAATTTCTAAAGCCGGAATTTTTTCTTTCTTTTCTGCTTTCCGAAATAATCATTTAAAATATGATGAACATTATAAATCTATTCCGATTGAAGATGCTTTTGCAGTGATGAAATCTGAATTGCAAGATTCAAAAACTGTTTTCGATCAACAATTCAAAAATCCAATACGAAGAACAATTTTAGCAAGTAATCCGTCACAAGCAGAACAAAAACCAAACGTGATTTTTGTGTTAATGGAAAGTATGAGCGCTTCATTTTTGCAAGAGCAATTCAACGGAAAATCAATCACTCCAAACCTCAACGATATAGCGAATAACAGCATTTATTTTTCAAATATGTTTGCCAACGGAACGCGTACTGTTCGTGGAATGGAAGCTGTTACATTATCAATTCCTCCTACGCCTGGAAATAGTATTGTGAAGCGTATTGATAATCAAAATTTATATACCATTTCGAATGTTTTCAAAGCAAAAGGTTACCACAATATGTTCTTTTATGGTGGCGATGGATATTTTGACAATATGAATGCGTTTTATGGTGGAAATGGTTTTGACATTTACGATCGCGGCCGTGGTAGCGTTTTGAGTGATAAAATCAATACTAATCGATACAATATTAATGATGATGAAGTTACTTTTGAAAATGCTTGGGGAATTGCCGATGATGATATTTACAGAAAAGTGATCAAAGTTGCCGATGAGAAATACAAAACAAAACAACCATTTTTTGCATTTGTGATGTCAACTTCAAACCACAAACCTTATACGTACGAAGATGGAAAAATTGATATTCCGTCTGGAACTGGTCGACCTGGAGCTGTAAAATATGCCGATTATGCAATTGGAGATTTAATTGCAAAAGCGAAAACAAAACCTTGGTTCAGCAATACCGTTTTTGTGTTTATTGCCGATCACTGTGCAAGTAGCGCAGGTAAAGATGCAATTGATGTAAAAAATCATCACATTCCGGCATTTATCTATAATTTAAAATCGCACGCAAACGAAAATGTCACAAAAGAAGTTTCTCAAATTGATATTTTCCCAACATTATTTTCGTTGTTCAATTGGAAATATACGTCTCAATTTTATGGAAAAGACATCTTCGATCCGCAATACAAATCGCGTTCTTTTGTTGGTACGTATATTAAATTGGGAATGAAAAAAGGCAAAGATGTTTCGATTTTATCCGATCAAAAGAAAATCAATCAATACAAATGGATTGATAAAAATTTAATTGATACAAAGGTTGATCCTATTTTCGAGCGTTCTATCATATCTAATTATCAAACAGCCGATTATTTATTTAGCAATCATTTATTAAATGAAAAATAAAATCATTTTTATCATCAATCCTATTGCTGGAAAGGGAAAAGGACGAATAATTGAAACTGAAATTCAACACTATTTTAGTCAAAAAAATGTTGATTTCGAAACATTTTTAACTGAAAATATTGGTCATGCAACTGAAATTACAAATCAAGTTCTGACAAAAAATCCTGAAATCATAGTAGCTTGTGGCGGCGACGGAACGATAAACGAAGTCGCTCAAGCCTTGGTTGGTAGCAATGTTGCTTTGGGAATTATTCCGATTGGTTCAGGAAATGGATTAGCGGCTAATTTGAACATTCCTAAAACCACAGAAAAAGCTTTTGAAACGATTTTGAATGCAAAAATCAATAAAATTGATGCAGGAAAAATCAACGAAAATTACTTTTTTAGCAATATGGGATTGGGAATTGATGCAGATGTGATTAACAATTATGCTCAAACCAAAACCAGAAACTTTTTGGGATATGTAACTGCCAGTACAAAAGCGATTTTTAACTTTCAACCGAAAAAATTTAGCATCGAATTAGATGATCAACATACATTAGATGATGATTTTTATTTTGTGTTCTGCTCTAACTCTAACGAAGCGGGTTATGGCATCTCATTTTCACCCAATGCAAAATTAAATGATGGAAAATTAGACTTTCTTGCAGTAAAAAAGCTTAATTTTATACAACAAATTCAGTTTTCGGCTAATGTTTTAGGAAAACGAATTGAAAAAATGAAGCAAGCAAAAGTATTGCAAGTCAATTCAGTAAAATTCAATTCCAACCAACCTAAAACAATTGCTCAAGTTGATGGTGAAGCTGTTATTTTTAACCAAAATTCGATTGAAGTTTCGATTGTTCCGAATGCTTTGAATGTTATTGTTCCGAATTAGAAAATGAACAAACCAAAAGTTTTAATTGTTGAAGATGAATTGGGAATTGCCAATTTTATGCTTCAAGGTTTAGAAGAAGAAAATTTATCGCCAACGCACTGTTTAAGCGGCGAAGATGCTTTAGTGAAAATAAATAACGAGAAATTTGATGTTATTTTGTTAGATTGGATGATGTTAAATATTTCGGGCTTAGACGTTTGTAAAGCAATCCGAAATTCTGAAAATATGAACCAAAAAACACCAATTATTTTCATTACAGCGAAAGATACAGTTCAAGATACGATTGAAGGTTTGAATGCTGGTGCAAATGACTACATCAAAAAACCATTTGATTTTAATGAATTGGTAGCACGAATTAACGTTTATCTTCGTCAAAATGAATCGAATAATCTTTTGAATTTCGGAAATATTTCAATCAATCCAGAAACACATCAGACTTTTTTAGATAATAATTTAGTTGAATTAACATTAAAAGAATTTCAACTTTTAACTTACCTTTTCAAAAATAAAAACCGAATTTGTACACGCAAAGAAATCATTGAAAACGTTTGGCACATTCATTTTGAATATGATACAAGTGTGATTGATGTTTTTATTAATGCGATTCGTAAAAAATTAAATCTAAAAAAAGATGATCCGCGCTTACATACCATTCGTGGAGTGGGTTATATAACAAACGATGTTTAAAAAATTATCTGTAAAAAATAGAATAGCAACCTTTTACAGCATTTTATTTTCTGCTGTTTTACTCATTATTTTTGGGTTAATTTTCTTTGTTGTAAATAGGGGAATTAACAAAACAATGTACGAAACGTTAGAGGAAGAAATTAACAGTCACGTCGATTATGTGTTACACGAACCTACATTTACAAGTTTTGTACAACCGCGCGAATGGGAAGAAGTAGAACATACAGACATTGCGCTGAATCCTGTTTTTATCTCAATTTATGATAAAAATTTCAACTTAGTTGAAAGTTCTCCAAACATGGTTCAAAATCAATTGGATTGGAACAATGAAGAACCAGAAAACAAGCCATTTTATGCTGAATATAATTCAATTCAGTTATTAATTTCTCAAGCAAAATTGATTCATCATGGCGAAGTTGTTGGTTATTTAGTAATAGGCGTTTCTACAAAACACAATCAATTAGCATTGGATTATTTAAAAACTGCCTTACTTATTATCTTTCCTATTTCGGTTTTATTGACGTTTCTTTTAGCTCGTTTTATTGCGGCTAAATCGATTAAACCTGTTTTCAATGTGATTCATACAGCGCAATCGATCACCGAAAATAATCTTTCAGAACGCATTCAATTACCTAAAAATAAAGATGAATTATTTCAACTTTCAGTGACAATAAATTCACTGTTAGATCGATTAGAGTTTCAAATTTTAAAAGCTAAACAGTTCTCGGCTGATGCTTCGCATGAACTTCGAACACCTTTGGCGATTATAAAGGGAACATTGGAAATTTTGATTCGACGCGAACGCACGCCTGAGCAATACAATGAAAAAATAGATTACACATTGAAACAAGTGAATCGTTTGGATCGTTTGGTAGAACAATTTTTATTGATTTCTCGCGTAGAAAATAATAGTTTGGAGCTAAAAACTTCATTATTTGAACTAAAATCAGAAGTTTTAAAATCAATTGAACGTTTTGATGTTTTGTTACAAGAAAAACAAATTTCTGTCGATACGGAACAACTTCAAGCTTTTGAAATTGATAATTACCAAGAATTTTTTGAGATTATTATAGATAACATTATATCAAATGCTATAAAATATTCTAACTTAAAAGGTCAAATAACAATTCTTTCTAACATCGAAAATGATTGCTATGAATTAATTTTTGAAGACAATGGAATTGGAATGAATCAAGAAGATTTAAAATTTGTTCAAGAACGATTTTTCCGCATTAAAAATGATTCAACACTCCATATTTCTGGTTCTGGATTAGGTCTAAATATTGCAACACAATTAGCTAAAATGTCAGATATTAAAATGCGAATTGAGAGTAAGCAAAGTACTGGAACTAAGATTATTTTAACGTTGGATATTGAAAATTTTTAAGTAACTTCAATTCATCAAAAAATAACAAAATGAACCAACACGAATATACAAACGGAGAAATTACTATAATCTGGAAGCCTGAATTATGTCAACATGCAGGCATTTGCGTAAAACTACTGCCAAATGTATATAATCCGAAAAAAAACCTTGGCTAAAGACAGAAAATGCAAGTAGTGACGAACTTATCAAACAAGTTCATCAATGTCCTTCAGGTGCGTTGAGTATAAAGGAGTAAAATAACAACCAACGAACTGAGAATTAATCATCTTTTGAAACGATTTGCCTATGAACCAAATCTAAAAAAATATATAATAAAAGACTGGTTTTTAATTAAAGAAAAGACTTTTTCGGATGTTTTTTTGGAACATACAGGTTTTCGACCGTCTCAATATTTACGGAATATTCTTGAATAAAAAAAGCAATCCAATTGGATTGCTTTTTTACTATTATATGAAATTGATTAATTCACTTTACTTAATGTACGAACTCTAATTTCTTGTAAAACATCTTCTACAGACATTCCTACATATGCACCTTCTTCTACAATTGGGTACAATTGATCATAAGACATAATACGCGTATTGTCGATACGTAAATTTACGTGAGAACGATTGAAATCTCTGTGAGATTTAACACCTGTTGCAGAAATTAATTCAGATAATATATGCATTGTTTTCTTGTGGAAATTATACATACGAGTTGCTTTATCTTCTACATCTAACCCTTTCATCAATTCACGATCTTGGGTCGCAACACCAACTGGACATGTATTTGTATTACATTGTAAAGCTTGGATACATCCTACAGCCATCATCATAGCACGAGCCGAATAAACTAAATCTGCACCAATCGCCATTGCACGAGCAATGTGGAAAGAAGAAATAATTTTTCCAGAAGCTACAACACGAATATCTTTTTTAAGACCATAACCACGTAAAGTATCAACTGCGAAAGCTAAACCATCTAACAAAGGCATACCTAGAGAGTTAGAGAACTCTACAGGAGCAGCTCCAGTTCCACCTTCACCACCGTCAATTGCGATATAATCTGGTTTGATACCCGTTTTAATCATTGCTTCACAAATTTCGATAAACTCACGTTTAATCCCTATACACAATTTGAAACCAACTGGTTTTCCACCTGATAATTCTCTTAATTGTTTGATGAAATGTAACATTCCTTCTGCATCAGAGAAAGCTGAATGAGATGGAGGAGAATCAACAGTTGTATATGGTTCTACAGCACGAATCTTAGCGATTTCTGGAGTATTTTTATTTGCTGGTAAAATTCCTCCGTGACCTGGTTTTGCACCTTGAGAAATTTTCAACTCAATCATTTTTACATTTGGTAAAGTAGCGCGCTCCACATACTTATCTGGATCGAAACCACCATCAGCTGCACGACATCCAAAATATCCTGTACCAATTTGCCAAATCAAATCTCCACCTGGCTGTAAGTGATATGGAGAAATTCCTCCTTCACCTGTATTGTGCGCAAAGTTTCCTAATTTGGCTCCTTTGTTCATTGCTAATACAGCATTTTCACTTAACGAACCGAAAGACATTGCAGAAATGTTTAATAAACTTGCTAAATAAGGTTGTTTACATTCGCTTCCACCAACTTTTACACGTGGATCATCAGCATGTTTGATTTTTCCTGCATACATCGAGTGATTTAACCACTCATATCCTGGCTCATAAACATCTAATTGTGTTCCAAAAGGAACTGTGTCAATTACATTTTTTGCACGACGATACACCATACTACGCATCAAACGGTCAATAGGTTTCCCTTCAGTATCAGTTTCAACAAAGTATTGCATAATTTCTGGACGAATACTTTCTAATAAATAGCGTCCATGTCCAATAATTGGAAAGTTTCTTCTGATAGCGTGTTTTGTTTGCGAGATATCTGCAAATCCTAAAGCAATCAAAGGAAGAATAATTATTAAAGACCATAAGATACCTGGCCAAAAATAAGAGATTACTCCAATTGCAACAAGAGTAACGATAGATCCTACTACGAAAAGTTGTCTTACTTTCATAAGTAAAAATTTAAATGATTTTGATTAAAAATTTGGTGTCAAATATATCTAAAAAAACTCGGTTTAACGCCTATATTTCTGAAATAATTTCTTTTAAATTGTTGATTTCAAACGTTAGAGAAAACCCATTATTTCAAATAAGTTAACAATTATCTAATGTCGTGAAATAAAATGAAATATTATTTAGATTTTTTTAAAAGATGTTCAAACTTTTTGAGAAATGTCAAAAGAATTATTCTTTGTAAACTCTCGTTAAATCCAATAATTTGATTGGTCCCATCGAAAAATTCTTAACTTTTTTATTCAAAAATAACGTTGTTTGATCATAAAATAATGGCAAAATTGGAGCGTTTTGCATCATCAATGCATCCATTTTTTGATAAATTTTGGCACGTTCGTCTGGATTATTGGTCAAAAATGCTTGTTCGTACATTTTATCAAATTCACCATTTTTGTAATGTGAATAATTTGGACCTTCTGGCGCAAAGTTTTTCGAATAATATAAAGACAAAAAGTTTTCGGCATCTGGATAATCTGCTCCCCAATTTGCGCGGAACAACGTAAATTTTCCCGTTGCTTTTCCATCGCGCATCGTTGGTCCAGGTACAACATTCACTTTTATTGGTAAGCCTAATTTTGCCATTTCTGCCGCAATATATTCACAAACATCTACATATTCTTGCACAGTTGTCAGCTCGATTGGTACAATTTTTTCGTTCGTTTTTTTATAGCTATTGATTAGTTCACGTGCTTTTTCGGGAGAATATTTGTAACCACTTTCTGGCGAATAACCTGGTAAACCTTTCGGAATGAAACCTCCATCTGCTTCAAAAGCTTGACCTTTCATCATATATTTGATGATTTTGTTTTTATCAACTCCATAATTTAATGCTTGACGCAATTTCAAATCAACTGCATTGGGCGCATCAAGATAAAAACATAAATAAACGGTACTTAAATAAGGAACTTTTTGAATCGTTAAAATATTTGAATATTTTGGATTCAAATCTCCGATTGGATTTAAAATTTCATCTTTATAAGAAGGATCCAAATCTGCCATCATATCCAAATTACCTTTGATTAATTCTAAAAATTCTGAATTTTTCTCTGGTAAAAATGATAAATTAACCGCTTCTAAATATGGTAAACGTTGTCCTTTTTCATCAAACTCGAAATACTTTGGATTTTTTCTAAAAACCATTTTCACATTATCTTCCCAAATCTTAAATTGAAAAGGGCCTGTACCAATTGGATGTTTCAAGAATTCATCGTTTCCATTTTTGAATAATTCTTTTGGAACAACAGAAGCATACTTCATCGAAATTAATCCCAAAAATGCAGGATAAGCTTCCTTCAGTTTAATTTCAAAAAGTGTATCATTTATCGCTTTATATGAATCAATATTATTCATAATCCAACCTCCAGAACCTCCAGCTTTCGGATCTTTTAAACGATTAAAACTATACTCGAAATCTGAAGCCGTTACAATTCGAGTCGAATCTTTTCCGAAAGCTTCATGTTTATGAAAAAAAACATCATTTCTCAAAGTAAAAGAATACGTTTTTCCATCTTCAGAAATTGTCCAAGATTTTGCAATATCTGGCTGAATTTCTAGTTCGTTATCAATCTTCACTAAACTGTTGTACATCAAATTACAAGCCCACGTATTGGCTTGTGTTCGCGCATTAATCGGATCTAAAGAAGAAATATTATCGTAACGATTTAGTTTAAATACTTTGTTTTCATCGATTTCAATTTTCTTAGAACACGAAAATATTGAAACGAATAACATAATGTAGATAAAGTATTTAGTCATTTTGAATAGCTGATTTATTTATGTTTCAAAACTATGGATAATTTCTTAAATTTGCAGCTATGAATAATCAAACTAAAACAGTTGCATTTCATACATTGGGATGTAAACTTAATTTTTCTGAAACTTCGACGATCGCAAGAAACTTGAAAGATAATGGATATCAGAAGGTTGAGTTTACAGATTCTGCGAATGTGTACGTAATCAATACATGTTCGGTAACCGCAAATGCAGACAAAGAGTGCAGAACGATTGTGAAAAATGCAATGAAAGCAAATCCAGAAGGTTTTGTTGTCGTTGTAGGTTGTTATGCGCAGTTGAAACCGCAAGAAATTGCGGAAATGGAAGGTGTTGATTTGGTTTTAGGAGCTGCAGAAAAATTCAATATTGCTGAATATTTAGACGATATCAATAAAAAAGAAGAAACAATTGTACATTCTTGTGAGATTGAAGAAGCCGACTTTTACGTTGGTTCTTATTCAATTGGTGATCGTACGCGTGCTTTTTTGAAAGTGCAAGATGGTTGCGATTATAAATGTACGTATTGTACAATTCCTTTGGCTCGTGGAATTTCGCGTTCGGATACAGTTGAAAATGTTATCAAAAATGCGAATGAGATTGCACAAAAAGGAATCAAAGAAATCGTGTTAACGGGTGTAAATATTGGTGATTACGGGAAAGGTGAATTCGGGAATAAAAAACACGAACATACTTTCTTGGAATTGGTGCAAGAATTGGATCAAGTTGATGCGATAGAACGAATCAGAATTTCTTCGATTGAACCAAATTTATTAAAAAATGAAACAATTGATTTTGTTTCAAAAAGTAATCGATTTGTTCCGCATTTCCATATTCCATTACAATCTGGTAGCGATGAAATTTTGAAAAAAATGAAACGCCGTTATTTATCTAATCTTTATTTAGATCGTGTAACAAAAATTCGCGAAGTGATGCCAAATGCGTGTATTGGTGTAGATGTAATTGTTGGTTTTCCAGGAGAAACAGAAGAATTGTTTATGGAAACATATAATTTCTTAAACGATCTACCAATTAGCTATTTACATGTATTTACTTATTCGGAGCGTGATAATACAGAAGCGATCGAATTTGAAGGAGTTGTTGATCAAGGAGAACGTAAACGTCGTAATAAAATGTTACGTATTTTATCGGAGAAAAAACGTCAAGCTTTTTATCAATCTCAATTAAATTCGACTCAGAAAGTATTGTGGGAACATGATAATAAAGATGGAAAAATGTTTGGTTTTACAGAGAATTATGTGAAAGTTCAGACAGATTTTAATCCTGAATTAGTCAACGAAACACAAATTGTAGATTTGGTTAGAATCAATCACAATGGAATTGTTGAAGTAAAAATTAAAGAGTTAGAATTAGCAAAATAATATTGTAAATATTAGTTAAAAAGAAGTTCGAGTATTTTGAGCTTCTTTTTTTTGATTTACCTTTACATTTAGGAATGATAATTGTAGTTTTAAATAAAAAATCAAGGTCATGAAAATTATACACTTTATTTTTATAATTTTGTTGTCATTATTTGTAACAAGCTGTGGAACAGTTCAAGTAAGTACAGATTACGACAGATCATCAAATTTTGCATCATATAAAACTTATACTTTTCACCAAAAAGGATTAGATAAGTTAAAGGTTAACGATTTGGATAAGAATCGACTAATTAAAGCAATTGATGCACAAATGGCTGCAAAAGGATTTACAAAAGTAAGTTCTGATGCAGACTTAGTCATTAATTTATTGACAAGTTCTAAAGAACAAATTTCTGTAAATAATAACAATTGGGGTTACGGACCTTATGGTTACTATGGAGGATATTACGGCGGAAATAGCGTTTCTTCTTATCAAGCAGGAACAATTGTAATAGACATTATTGATGATAAACGTAATATATTGGTTTGGCAGGGTGTTGGTTCTGATCTTAATTTGAGTAATATCAGTGCTAAAGCAGAAAGAATCCCGAAAGCAATTGAAGAAATTCTTGCTAAATTTCCTCCTCAACCAAAAAAATAAATTTTCGAAAATAATATAGAAAGCTCTTCATTTGGAGAGCTTTTTTCATGAAATGAAGTTTGTATTAAAAAAAGCTTTAATTTTAAACTTATTTAAACAAATTAAATAAAAAAAGTTTCGAGAAAATTATCAAATTTGGATTGCGAAAAAAATAAGTAATCATCTGGTAATCATTAGTGAGTATAAGATAAAACAATTTATTCTACCTCATTTAAGCCAAGGTAAACGAGAATTTAAAAGTAAATTTGATTTGATAAAAATAATACAACTGATTTTTAAACGTTTAAAAACAGTCTGTCAATAGAGAGAATTAAGTTTAAAAGAATATTTTTCTGACACGATTAGTTGGCAGATAGTCTATTAACCCGTAGTATATTTAGTTAATTTTTAAGTTGTTAATATTTCTATTTTGGTTTCTGTTTATTG